>NZ_CAKZPW010000074.1:0-4669 GCF_937139385.1 uncultured Maritalea sp.
AACATTCAGCGCGATCAGCGCCAAATAAAGGCTGAGCACAAAATCAAAATCGTTTGTGAACAATTGTGGACCGGGAATGACATTGTGAACATAAAACACTGAAAGCATCATGGCAGTAAGTGCCTCCCCCGGAATGCCAAGCGCCAACAAGGGGATCATCGCAGCAGCAGGCACAGCATTGTTCGCCGCTTCGGATGCAACCAACCCTTCAGGCGCGCCTTTGCCAAAGTTCTCACCGTTACCTGAGGTTTTGCGGGCCAATGAATAGGAAAAGAATTGCGCCAAAAACTCCCCAACACCCGGAATCATGCCCATAATTACGCCAAAGCCGGCTGATGGAATTACGATTTTCGGCATCCGCAGCACTTCTTTAAGACCGTCAAACAAACGCCCAACAAGCGCGGGTGGCTTATTGTCTTCATCTTCACCAACCAAAAGCAAAAATGCCTGAGAGAGCGCGAAAAGTCCCAACACAACAACGATCAAGTCGATACCGGAGGCAAGCCAAGTCTGCTCAAAGGTAAACCGCTGGGTGTAGCGAATGGATTCTAAGCCAATCGTATTGATGAAAATGCCCAAACACAGCAGTGCGCCAGCTGCCAAAGCCTGTCCGCGATGGGTAACGACCACCAAAACCATACCCAGCAAGGCGGCCAGAAAAATTTCGCGCGACCCAAACATGGGCGCAACCGCTGCCAAAACGGGCGACAGGCTGATGAGCGCGATAATCGAAATGATCGCCCCACAAAAACTCGCTCCAAACGCCAAAGATAAGGCCCGCGTTGCCTCTCCTCTCTTGGTCATGGGAAAACCATCATATGTGGTGAGTGCATTCACCGCTGTGCCTGGCGTATTGACCAAAATCGCGGGGATCGCGCCGCCATACATGGATGATCCATACACCCCAAGCAGCAAGGTCAGGCCAACAATTGGCTCCATCGCAAAAGTCGCGGGTAGCAAGATCGCAATCGCAATGGCGGGTCCAACACCAGGAATAGCGCCGATCACCACCCCACCCACAGAGCCGATAAGCAAAGCAATTGCCACATCAATTCGCGCCAAGGCGCTCAAACTTGTTAAAAGGAGATCCACAAACAGCCCCTAGAGATAAAGAATAAAGAAGCTGCGCACAGCATCGGGAAGATATTCATAGGTTACGCCGCCTGGTATTTTGACCTGCAAGAAGCTTTTAAAGACCAAGACGATCAACACGCCAGTGAGCACAGCAAAGGCAAAATGCGCACGGCTTCGGTAGCCCAATCGCCATGTCATCAACATCAAAAACCCAACGGTTACCGGCAAATAGCCCACAATGGGCACCAGATAGACATAGGCCATGAACCACAGCACATATTCGCCAGCACGAAGCCACGTCAGCACTTCGGGCACAAAGCCTGGGGCCTGCAACCCATTACGATGAAACCAGAATTGTAGCATTTGGAAAAATCCAAAGATCAGCATTCCAACAATGCCGATCGCTGACCATAGTCCGGGCTGTTTTTCAATCGGCATGCCGTCAAAAAACTTAGCTTGCGTCCCCAGCTGACTGGCCAAGAACACTGCAACCAAAAACGTACAAACACCAAACCACACCAACGCAGAACTGTAAGGGGAAGAAAAATAGTCCTCGACCCTCTGTGCTTGGTTGGATTTACTGCCAATCTCATTTGTCTGGATCATGATCCGAATAATCTCGCTTTATGGTATTGGTCGGGACTATCCGCCCCGACCAATATTGCATATTTATTCGGCAAATTTGGCAATAGCTTCCGCCACAACCCCATCAGCTGCAATTTGTGCGGCTGAATCTGCAGCGTTTTTCCAGTAAACACCTGCACCTGTTTCCGCAGCCAATTTTTGCGCAGCTTCACTTGCCATTGCTTTTTTGGCAGCAGCCGCGATTTTCTCGCGCACGTCCGCTGGCGTATCCTTGTGAACAAATAGACCGTTCCACAAAGCAATATTTAGCGAAGGCTCAAGTTCCCCAACCGTTGGGCTATCTGGCACCAATGGAATACGCTCAGAGGTAACCGTTGCCAACACGTTCACCTTATCCATACAAGGCAGAATGAGCTGCAACGTGGTGTTGATCACGTCTGCATCGCCCGAAGCAAGCGTGTTACAATCCAGCGCATCAAATGCAGCGTTTGAGTAATAACGTGTGCCGTTCTTCTCACCCAACGCCATCGTCACTTGCGTTGGGATCAGGAATGATCCGAAATGCCCAAGCAACAGCTTATTGTCCTGCGAATATGCAGCCAACTCATCCATGTTTTGGTACGGCGCATTTTTGGACGCCGCAATTACAAATGGATAAGTCAGGAATATACCGACAGGCTCGAAGGGATCTGGATTAAGCGCCGGAATACCCACGTAAGGCCCAACCAGCGGCACATCCACAACAAATGATCCGATTGTGTAACCATCCGCGGGTGCGCCAGCTACTTCAGCTGCCCCCGGAAAGGGCCCTCCGCCCCCACCTGGCTTATTCACCACAGCGGCAGGCACGCCGTACATGGTTTGAAATTCTTCTGCGATCATGCGCGTAAGCACATCTTCCAAATCACCTGGTGGAAATGGCACCACAAATGAAACGGGTTTTTCTGGATATTCAGCAACCGCTGGCGAAATAATCGCCAAAACAGAAGCCATCCCCAAAAGGATTACTGAAATTAATGCGCGCATGGTTTCCTCCCTCACGGCGTCAAAAACACAATCGGTTCACTATTATCACCAACGGTGCAATTAATGGTTGCATTGTGAAACAATATGAGTCAAGATTTTTGTTAGCATGTGAATGAATTGGATATGAATAAGCATGAAAACTGTCGACAAAGCGATGCACCTCCTAAGCTATTTCACGCCATCTCAACCAGAGATCGGCCTGTCAGAACTTGCGCGCCTCGCCCAAATGGATAAGGCGACCACTCGACGCATTCTTGTGTCGCTGGGCAACCATCACTTCATCGAACAGAATCAGATCACCAAGTCATATCGCTTGGGCAGTGGTTTCTTGCACCTCGCGCGCATTCGCGAAGCAACAACGCCCATCACCGCAATTGCAACGCAGACTGTTGATTGGCTTTGCGAAACAACAAATGAAACTGCGCACGCAAGCGTTGCTGGACCAAACGCGCTGATCACCGTTGCGCATAAAGAACCCATTCGCGGCACAGTGGTGATGATTGATCCCACAGAACCACTACCCTTTCATGCCACAGCCTCGGGAATCATATTCTTAGCATTCAATGATAACAGCTTGATTGAAAAGGCATTAGCCAACCAACTCAATCGCTTTACCGATCAAACTGAAACAGACCCAGAAGTATTGCGACAGCGTGTAAGCCAAGCAAAAAATGATGGCTACTATCTCAACGAGCATGGATTTGAGTCAGACGTCGCTGGCATCGCTGCGCCCTATTTTAATGCCGATGGCACCGCTGCCGGTGCCATAGCCGTCGCCATGCCCATTTCACGCAAAACCGAAGAGTTGGTGAACAAGACCAAACGCCACGTCGCTGCAGCATCCGCTCGCATCACCACGGCCATCGGCGGCATCGTTCATCCCAATGTTCAAAAGCTGATCACCTAACATGTTCAAGTCAAATAGCAGTTCAAATACGTAAAAGGAGCCACCATGCGCGATTCAAATTTCTTGAAAGAGAACAACGCCAAACATATGTGGCACCCAATGGCGCACCCAGCCGATATGCGCTCCAATCCTCCCACCATGATTACTGGAGCAGAAGGCGTTGAAATCATCGACATCGATGGACACCGCACGCTCGATGCTGTGGGCGGACTGTGGAACGCAAATTTGGGCTATTCGGTGGATAGCATTAAACAGGCAATGACAGAGCAACTTATGGAACTGCCCTACTATTCGGCGTTCCGGGGCACCACTAATGACAAGGCGGTGGAGCTTTCCTATGAGCTGACTGAATGGTTCAAACCCGAAAAAATGGTGCGCTCATTTTTCACCTCTGGCGGTTCAGATTCAGTTGAAACCTGCCTGCGTCTAGCCCGCCAATATCACAAAGTTCGCGGCGAAGGCGAACGTACAAAATTCATCAGCCTCAAAAAAGGCTATCACGGCACTCATTTTGGTGGCGCGTCTGTCAACGGCAATGCCAATTTCCGCCGCAACTATGAACCATTATTGCCCGGCTGCTTCCAACTCCCGGCCCCTTGGACATATCGCAACCCGTTCAACACCACTAACCCGCAAGAAATTGCCAATCGCATCATTGCCCTGTTCGAAGAAGAAATTGCCTTTCAAGGTGCAAACACAATCGCTGCAATGATCATGGAGCCAGTTCTGGGCGCTGGCGGTGTAATCGTGCCGCATGAAACATTTATGCCGATGGTGCGCGAAGTGTGCGACAAACATGGCATCTTGCTGATAGCTGACGAGGTAATCACAGCCTTTGGACGAATGGGCGGTAAGACCGGGGCCGAAGTATTTGATGTTACTCCTGACATTATTAATATGGCAAAGCAATTGACTAACGGTGTAATCCCGATGGGGGCCGTCGCAGTCAAACAAGAAATTTATGATTGCTTCATGGAGCAAGGCGGCCCGGATTATGCCTTAGAGTTGCCGCACGGGTACACCTACTCTGCACACCCTATTGCCTGTGCAGCGGGCTTGGCTTCCCTAGATATTCTG
>NZ_CAKZPW010000075.1:0-2312 GCF_937139385.1 uncultured Maritalea sp.
ATGAGCCGGATCGCATGTCGCTGGCCGTTCAATTCAACGGTGAAAATATTCTGGCCGGACTTGTTTTCGATTTGGGCGGGGGCAAATGGATAGCCGCTTTTTGCCAAGTGCGCCATTGCGTTTGATTGCAACTCTAAAAACTCAAGATCTTCTGCAACATTTGCGATTTTAAGAACAAATTTTGCGTCACCTGTGTCAACGGCAATGTTCTGATCGCGTTCGCTTTCAAGTGTGGTTTGTGCACCAGTCAGGCCGTAGTGGTCTGCCAAGATCTGGTCAATTTGAGTTGAGGTGAAAGCAGGAGGGTTAGAATCAAACGCAGACATGGGCTTCCCGGATGTTAGATTGTATCCAATTCGGTCAGCATAGTTGAATTTGCTTTTGTTCAATAGGGGAAACGCATTGCAACGGCGCGAATTATTTTAATGGGTTGATGCGGTTTGCGCATCAACCCAAATGGTAGGTGAAGTTAGGATTTTGGCTTGGCCGTCGTGCTGGTTTTGGCCGCCGCACTGGTTTTGGATGCCGCTGCACGTTTGCGAGCGGGTGCTCGCTTTGCAGCCGGCTTTTTCGCTGGTGCAGGTTCGATTGACTTTTGTTCTTCAAAGGTCGCATCGTCGTCTGCCAACTCTTCCAGTGCATCCTTCACGTCATCAAAAATGCTCATGGCGGGGCGGGCAGTCGGGGCGAGCGTAATGTGGGCCTCGTTCTTTTTGAAAAAGATCAATAGCGTCTCACACAGCACTCGCAGCAAAACGAAACTGCCAAGACCAACCACACCAATTTCTAAAAGTCCCCAAATGCCTGCTCCAAACGACTGAGCGAACGAGCCAAATAGATGGCGCACGGTCCAAATGCCGATGGCACCAAGCCCCAAAAGGTAGAGGATCTTGATGATCTTTGGTCCGATCATTCGATCAAGGTTGAAAATGGTTCCACTGGTGGCGAGTTTTTTCAAGTCGTCTAGGGTCATTGTGCCGTTCAATATCTGTAAGAGAAGGAGAAATTCCGTCCCATTTGTATCAGATCATGAAGGTGATTTCCACAAAATTACCGAGCTGTTTCGACGGGGCCAAAGTGGCGCTCAAATGCGATTTTTAGAGCAGAATCTAGCTCTGGCATTGAAACCAATTGGCCAAGGTCCTCAAAGCTTGTTACGCCCTGATCAGTGATGCCGCAGGGCACGATGCCTTTGTAGTTGTCTAGGTCAGGATTTAGATTAATCGAAATGCCGTGAAAGCTGATCCATCTCGAAACACGCACACCGATTGCTGCAATCTTGTCTTCTCTTCCAAGGCCCTTGTCTTTGCGTTTTACCCAAACACCTACACGCCCATCAACCTGATAGCCTTCGATATTGAACTGCGCCAATGTGTCGATCACCAAAGATTCCATCGCGCGAACAAAGGCGCGAACATCGCGGCCACGTTCTCTTAGATCGAGCATGAAATAGACGACCCGCTGCCCAGGCCCATGGTAGGTATATTGGCCACCTCGACCGGCGTCAAAAACAGGCAAGAAATATGGGTCTGTTAAATCGTCCGTTTTGGCTGACGTACCAGCAGTGTAGAGCGGGGGGTGTTCAAGCAGCCATGCACGCTCTTGTGCGCCGTTTGTGGCCATCTCAGCCACTTGCGCCTTCATTTGCTCTAGGGCAACGGGATAAGGAACGGGGGCGTCAGCAATTTGCCATAGGGTGGGTTTGTTGTCGGGACGAAAAAGTGTTGCAAGTGACATCGGCTTGGTGTTCTAACCTATTCAAATTGGCGCAGGTGATTTGGCTTTGTTAATGGTTCGCTAACCATAAATTCAGCATAGTCATTCGGTGAA
The DNA here is from genome assembly GCF_937139385.1 of uncultured Maritalea sp. Classification (NCBI taxonomy): domain Bacteria; kingdom Pseudomonadati; phylum Pseudomonadota; class Alphaproteobacteria; order Hyphomicrobiales; family Devosiaceae; genus Maritalea; species uncultured Maritalea sp. The sequence goes on from NZ_CAKZPW010000075.1 coordinate 1,831, forward strand.
GCATGATTTAGGGCAATTCTGCGCCTGCTTCAATTGTCTATTGTATCAAGATTTGGTGTTGGCAGTAAAATGGATAGGTTAAAAGCGATTGAGGTTGATATAACGGTTGAACTTGGTGCAACCGATATGCCGATCCACCATTTGCTCCGCATGGGCCGTGGCGCCGTTATTGAACTGGACGCCACCGAGCACGATCCCCTTAAGATCTACGCAAACAACACGCTTGTCGCCATTGGTGAAATCAAAATCGATGATGGTCAATTGTCTGTAGATATTACTGAAAAGATTATACGCAACAAATAGCGTTGAGGAAAATCTCGCAAATTCCATCAATTAGCTTGTCACTTTGAAACTCATTTGCTAATGGGTGGCGCGCTCACATGATTGGTGAGCATTTCTACCAAATGCGGCCGTGGCGGAATTGGTAGACGCGCAGCGTTGAGGTCGCTGTGGGGTAACACCCGTGGAAGTTCGAGTCTTCT
>NZ_CAKZPW010000076.1:0-4032 GCF_937139385.1 uncultured Maritalea sp.
ATGGCGATCCGCGATATGGACATCGCCGCCGAGCTGATCGGCATCAACAACCGCAATTTGCGGACCTTTGAAACCAGCTTAAACACCACGATTGAACTAGCGAAAAACGTGCCCGACGATAGATTACTGGTCAGCGAAAGCGGCATTTTCACCTTTGACGATGTGCAAATGCTCGAGGACAAAGCCAATGTGGGCACTTTCCTTGTGGGTGAAAGCCTGATGCGCCAGCCTGACGTTGCGGCGGCCACACGATTGTTGCTAACGGGCAAAGAGGCTTTGTGAATGGGCGACAAACTCACCCATATCAATGATGATGGCGAAGTCCACATGGTGGATGTAGGCGACAAGAATGTCACCCAACGCCAGGCTATTGCCACATCTCGCATTTCCATGAGCGAAGCAGCATTTGTAGCAGTCAAAAGCGGCAACCTGAAAAAAGGCGATGCCCTTGGCGTGGCCCGGGTCGCGGGCATCATGGCGGCGAAAAATACGTCGCAAATGATCCCCCTTTGCCATCCGCTCATGCTGACGAAAATTGAAATCTCGATCGAGCCTGATGACAACACAAACAGTTTTGATATCAAAGCCTTGGTGCGCGTTGAAGGCAAAACGGGTGTTGAAATGGAAGCGCTTGCCGCAGCGTCCGTTGCCGCGCTGACCATTTATGATATGGCCAAGGCGGTGGACAAATCCATGGTGATCGGCCCCACCCAATTGGACCAGAAGTCGGGCGGCAAGTCCGGCGATTACAACCGCGAGTAAAATATGAACCTTTTGCCTGTCGCTGACGCGCTTAAAACCATCATTGACGCCATTTCGCAAACCGACAATGAAGTGGTGCCGTTGGCCAAGGCAAATGGCAGAATTCTGGCCCACGACATTGCCGCCGTGTTCGATCAGCCCCCGTTTGATGGCAGCGCCATGGATGGTTATGCCCTCAACGCCAAAGCGGGCGCCAAAGGCACACAACTTGATGTGATCGGCGTATCTGCTGCGGGCGAGGCGTTCGAAGGCACCTTGACCGCAGGGCAATGCACCCGCATTTACACCGGCGCGCCAATGCCAGAAGGCGCCAACGCGGTGATCATGCAGGAAAAAATTAGCCGCGATGGTGACATCATCACCCTAGAGGATGATGTGGTTGCGGGGCAAAATGTGCGCGATAAGGGCAACGACTTTGCTTTGGGCGATGTTCTGATTAGTATGGACACCAAACTATCGCCGTTCCACTTGGCACTGGCAGCGGCCGCCAACCATGCAACGCTGCAAGTGCGCAAAGCGCCTAAACTGACTTTGGTGGCAACCGGCGACGAATTGGTGCCCCCGGGATCAACGCTAGAAAAAGATCAGATCATTGCCTCCAACGGTTTTGGCCTAACGCCTTTGTTCGCCCATTTTGGTGCAGAGGTGAAAGATGGCGGCATTATCAAAGATGATCGGCAGACGCTGAAAAATGAACTGAAACGCATGTTGGATGAAAAACCAGACGTTTTGGTCACCACAGGCGGCGCAAGCGTGGGCGATCGCGACTATGTCAAAGAAGTGTTAGAAGAATTGGGCGTTGAACTCAGTTTTTGGAAAATCGCGGTGCGCCCCGGCAAACCGCTGATGTTTGGCACTAAAGGCAAAACCACCATTTTTGGCCTGCCCGGCAATCCGGTTTCAGCCTTGGTTACAGGCACCGTGTTTGTGGTGCCCGCCATCAAAGCCAAACTGGGCCAATCTCCAGATCACATGATCACCCAATTACCGCTCACCGCCGATATGGCAAGCAACGGCCCGCGTCAACACTATCGCCGTGCAAAGCTAACCCAAAATGCCAACGGCAGCCTAGGCGTTGACCCACACATGCAATCCGACAGCGCCCACCTCACCTCGCTCTCTGCAAGCGATTGTTTCGTGGTGCAAAAGCCGCTTGAAGAAAGCAAAAGGGTTGGTGAGATGGTGGATGTGTTGGTGATGCCCTGGGCGGTTGGATGAAAAAATCCGCGTTAGCGGATTAGCTCACAAACCACCTCATGACCGCCGGAGTTCTGCCGGATTTTGATGTAGCCTTTGTACTTCCACATTTCGAGCGCTCTCTGCTGAGAATACTTGCTGTAGTACATATCAACACCGCATTTCGTGCCGAAACCAATACAGCTATCGGTTTCCCCATCACAACTTGGATTGGTGTAAAGTGCTTGCGGGTTACTATTTTGGTCTTGAAAGTAATATGGCGCTGCCTGTGCAATGCCTGAGCTGCCAACGCTTACTATCACCGCTGCGACAAATGCCGCTGCGGTTCGTTTTGTCCTATTCGAAAATGTCATTATTGTTTTTTCGCTTTCGTTAGAAATTTATGTACAACAGTAGATGAGATTATCGATTGCAAGATATCTAAAACTTGACATTTATCAAGGGCGCCTTCATCCCGCACGGCGACAAACATTTCATTCATGCCGTTTGCTCAGGTTTAAAGCCCACGCTTTCCGATTGATCCAAATGTTTTCAATGCTGATTGGTAGTTTCAGGACCTATGGGCTAACATGCCTACATTCGTTGCGTTCGGAGTACACTCAAAAATCAATATGCTGAGACAAGGTGGAACCAATGTGGAAATTAGCAATTGCTGCAATAATGTTCGCAGGCGCGACCCTCAACGCCCTTGCAGACGATTGTACACTTCCCAAATTTGACCCCACTAATTTACCCACCAGTGGCGAAGAACATCGCGCGCTGATTGTCAAACTCACAGAATATAAGCTTTGCATTGCGCAAAAGGACGACCAAGCCGCGGCAAGAATAACTTTTCCAGGACAAGCAGAAATGCTTGCTTCGCACATTGAACGGCTCAAATCTGAATTAGAGCTTTGGCGCACCCGAAAAACAGTCCCAAATCTTAGCAAATATCGAGAAGCCTTGGCGGTTGAAGGCATAGCAGAAACCTACACGAACTTCGTTGTAAGTTTGAACATTGCTGGCGCTCTTTTTGTCGAAAATGAAATGCACATTCCCTCCCCCTATTTGGCGCAAATGCGAGCAGAAGGAAAAAATCCATCCCAAGAAGCCACGCGCATGTCCGCAAGCACAAGGTTTCCACCTCCTAAGCCGTGGTTTACGGTCACGAGTGTTGAAATATCACGTGCCAACCAAGACATCGCTTTGCAAAGGGCAACCAAAAAGTTGGACACGGCTAAAAAACGATATGCGGAAAGCAAGGCATATTACAAAAGTGTACAAACACGCGTCGATGACATTCTTGCTGCACGCCGTGAATTCATAATCAAAAGCACTCAGAAACTGCAAACGATCAATGTGAAAATACTTGACGCAGTGCAAGCCAATTTGCCGCCCGGAGAAGACGATATTGATGCATTTGCGCGTGCTCAAAAAGATCAAGCCGACCACATCAAAGCCTATCATGAGACAGATTCTGAATTAACAACGACATTGGAAAATGTGAAAGCCAGCTTAGACGCAGTGGAACAAGAACTAAGCGCTGCGACACTTGAGTTTGTTGATGTTAAATCGCGGTATGGTAGCGCGATCAAATCCATACAAAGCAAGGACGCCCGACTGGTTCCGGTTTCTGCCGATGAGCAAAACGCACTCCGTGAGGAGGTCTATTTTCTCAGTGCAGAAATCGCAGGTCGCCGCGAAGCCTCTTTCGAATTGGACAAAAGGCGTTTAGCCGCCCGAGAACATCACGAAAAAGCAGTCAATGAGGCTTCTAATCAAGCAGATTGGCACGCCCTATCTGGAATCGCTTCGACCATCATTCAAGCGCAAATAGAATTACACTCCTCGGCATTGAATTTGGCGTTGGCGGCAAAAGGTGGTCCTACGGGCGTATTAGCAGAAGCCACAGGCCAACTCGCTGGAAACCTGATTTCTGGCCCGACCTATTATGACGCGAGTGGTATTGGTCGAGATATTGCAGTAATCCCTCAAGAAAAAGAAAGCGAAGAGAACGAGCAATCTTGGTGGGATGATCAAGGCAAAGAGGCCGCACTAAATCAACTATATAAAGAGGCGATGTCAACGCCATTT
>NZ_CAKZPW010000077.1:0-11509 GCF_937139385.1 uncultured Maritalea sp.
CAGATGCAACCCGCGGCGCAGAAGACTATTTAGCAGAAGTTCAACAGCTGGAAGACTTGCTTTCACGTCAACTAAGCGAGGTCGAAGGCGAGGGGATTTTGGCTGAGCTAAAGCGCAACGATTTCCGCGCAGCACATGAAGTCTTGGTTGAAGACGGGCCGGTGCGCACACTTGATGACAATGACACTGAAGCAACAGGTGTGTTACAAGGATTTACGACACGCGCCCGAAAATTTGCCCAGCAAGCCGTATTCAATCAGCAGGCGCTGGCCCAATTTATGGTTGAAGAACAAAAGGCCACGAAAAGCTATCGGGCGTTTGTATTGGCACTTTTGGGATTGATTGTCGTCTTGCTTTGCGCTTTGCTGCTTAGATAAAGTCGGCACACTTCGATTCATATTCTTGAGGCCTAATGGATATCGCACATCCTGACACGGATAAGCTGGTCACGGTCACACTCGATCCAGAAACAATCATTTCGATTGATCCGGACGAAGTGCATGAGCGCCGCATTGCCGTTTTTGATCTGGTTGAAGAGAACCAGTTTGCCCCCATAACCTCAATTTCAGAAGCGCATGGACCTTACGCATTGCACGTGTCGATCCGCGGAAACCATTTGGGCTTGGATGTGCGTAACCCCACGACCAACGAACCCATCGCTGCCCATTTTTTGTCTTTAACCCCGTTCCGTCATCTCATTCGCGACTATTTTCGTGTTCGAGAAAGCTATTACGATGCGATCAAAAGCGCGCAGCCCTATCAAATTGAAACCGTGGATATGGCCCGTAGGGGGCTGCACAATCAGGCTGCAGAATTGTTGCGCCACCGTTTAGATGGCAAGTTGGAAATGGATGAGAACACAGCGCGACGCTTGTTCACCCTCATTTGTGCGGTTCAGCCCTATGCCGAACAGCGCACTGACACCAAATCGGATATGCCAACGGTTTTGTTTGTGTGCTCGATGAATTCAGTGCGCTCGCCAATGGCCGCGGCATTGGCCCGTCGGGCCTTTCCAACGCGCATAATTGCCCGCTCGGCGGGGGTGCGTTCTGGCAAAGTTGATAATTTTGTCCATGAGGTCATGGAAGAAATTGGCGTAGACATGTCGGTGCACACCCCACATACAATGGACGAGTTGGTGGCCAATTCGTTTGATTTGATTGTCACTTTGTCGGACGAGGCACCAGAAGCTGTTGACGCACGCAATTATGAAGTTGGCAAACGCTTGCATTGGCAAGTTGATGACCCAACTTTGATCGATGGAAATCGAGCCCAAAAACTAGATGCATATCGTGCCTTGCGCGAAGACTTAAACAACCGTATTAACACCGAGCTGCAATCGCTGGTGACAAATGGTTCACAAATCGTTTGAATTTGTATAGGTTGCGGCCAATTCGAGCGCTGTTGCGCTTGAAGGTGCTTATCAGGAGATAGAATGGCCAAAGAAGAAATGCTCGAATTTCCGGGCGTCGTACAGGAATTGTTGCCAAACGCGACATTCCGCGTGAAGCTCGAAAATGAACACGAAATCATCGCCCACACTGCGGGCCGCATGCGCAAAAACCGTATCCGTGTTTTGGCAGGCGATAAGGTGCTTGTTGAAATGACACCTTACGATCTCACCAAAGGCCGGATCACATACCGCTTCAAGTAAGCGGTGCGTGCCCTAACATGAGCGATAAAACATAATGGTCGCAGCTCGTCCCGAACTCATTCTCGCCTCTGCATCACCGCGCCGCTTGGCGCTGTTGAACCAGATTGGCGTTGAGCCGGATCATCTGATCCCCGCGGACGTGGACGAAACTCCCTTAAAAAACGAAATACCGCGCAAGCTTGCTGCGCGCCTGGCGCACACCAAGGCGTTGGCGGCGCAGCATAAGGCGCGCCAAACCGGCATTGGCGACAATGCGCTGGTTTTGGGAGGTGACACAGTAGTTGCGGTGGGTCGGCGCATTTTGCCAAAGGCAGAAATGCTAGACGACGCCGCGGCATCGTTGCGCCTGCTGAGTGGTCGTTCGCACCGCGTTTTCACCTCGATTTGCTTGCTCAACCCAGCAGGCGGCGCCAAACGCCGCGTGGTGGAAACCCGCATTCGGTTCAAGCGCCTTTCCAATGCTGAAATTGATGCTTATCTGGCCAGCGGCGAATGGGAAGATAAAGCTGGCGCTTACGCCATTCAAGGCATAGCGGGTGCATTTGTCATCAAGTTGCAAGGCTCATTCCACGCGGTTATGGGCTTGCCCCTATATGAGACGGTGCAGCTTTTGCGCAGCGAAAACTATCCCATCGAGTTCAACTGGCTCAATTCCACATCAGGAATTTAAGATGAGCGACACCTCTAACCGTTCCAATGTCACCGGCTTGCGCCCATCAAAACCCTGCGTGATGTGCGAAAAACCAAGCGTACGCGCCTTCCATCCATTTTGCTCGAAACGCTGTGCGGATCTTGATCTGGGCAAGTGGCTGAACGGTTCCTACGCCATTCCCGTGGTCGAAGAAGATGGTGCTCAGCTTGACAATTATGACGACGAATTCGACGATTGAGTGATCGAAAACTGTCGCTAACACGCTGAAAATCGGTGCGTTTTTCTATTAGAGCGGGAAACTTTCAATATAGGTGATATTTTTTGTCTTTGCACGGTAGACAATATCAATTTCTCACCCTATAAACCCGCCACAGCATGTATGAATTGGTTGAACAAACGTTCCTGATTCACTACAGGATGCCCGGGTAGCTCAGGGGTAGAGCAGCGGATTGAAAATCCGCGTGTCGGTGGTTCAAATCCGCCCCCGGGCACCATCTTTTCAAAAACACAGTTCATTGGTATTCCGTCTTCTGGCTGCGCCAATATTGTGCTGCGCGCATGGTTGCGAAATCTCCGACGCTTAGCCGTGATTTAAATTGTCGCATGGTTTGAAGACCGATTTTTCACATTTCGATTTGCTCTTGCATGTCATCCACGCCAAACTGGTTTGAACAATTGGTCAAATCGGGAGTGGTTATATGACGTTCAATGCAATGGTGGTTCGTAAGGACGATGAGGGAAAAACATCGGCCAAGATCGAACAGCTCGAAATTGATCAGCTACCCGAAGGTGATGTGACCGTTGCTGTTGAATATTCAACACTGAATTACAAAGATGGATTGTGCTTGGGCCCAGGCGGAGGTTTGGTCCGCAATTATCCTCATGTGCCCGGTATTGATTTTGCGGGCACCGTCGAAACATCCAGCGACGATCGTTATAAACCGGGTGACAAAGTTGTTTTGACCGGATGGAACGTAGGTGAGAACTGGTGGGGCGGCTACGCACAAAAGGCGCGGGTAAAAGCGGATTGGTTGGTGCCGCTGCCTAAAGGATTGAGCACCAAAGATGCCATGGCCGTGGGCACCGCCGGCTTTACCGCTATGTTGGCGACAATTGCGTTGGAAGATCATGGGTTGTCACCGGACAAAGGTCCCGTGTTGGTTACCGGCGCTGCCGGCGGTGTTGGTTCGGTCGCCACGGCGATTCTTTCTAACCTTGGCTACGAAGTGGCTGCGGTTACAGGCCGGCCAGAGACGGCTGACTATTTGAAATCGCTCGGGGCGACAACCATCGTGCCCCGCGATGAGCTGAACGAAACAACCAAGCGTCCGCTGGAAAAGGAAACTTGGGCCGGGTGCATTGACGCAGTCGGTGGCTCGATGCTGGCGCGTTTGCTCGGGCAAATGCAATATGGCGCATCAGTCGCCGCCGTTGGTCTTGCAGGCGGTGCACAATTGCCCGCAACTGTGATCCCGTTCCTTTTGCGGGGGGTGAACTTACTGGGCATTGACTCAGTGCGCCGCCCTTACGAGGATCGTGTGCGCGCATGGCAACGTGTGGCCAACGATTTACCAATGGATAAATTGAATGCCATGGTGGAGCCTGCTGCACTTGCCGATTTGCCCGCTTTAGGCAAAGCTATCCTTGCTGGGGAAGTACGTGGCCGCGTCGTTGTGGATGTAAACGCCTAATGCGCAATTTGACCAGATCTATGCGCTTGCCAGAATTTCACGGGATGGGAAAGCGGTATATAAGCGACGTCTTGCGCCCACGGCGTTAAAAAGCTACGAACGGCCTCAGCATATTTCCGTTGGACCGATATAAAACCAAATGATGACAATTACGCCCATAGTTTTGCTGTCCCTGTGCAGTTTTATTGCGGCGTTTGGTTTGACGTATCAATTGTTTCGATTGGCGCCAAAACTGCAATTGTTGCAGCATGCGAACGCCCGGTCTTCCCATAGCAAACCAACCGCCACCGGAGGCGGCGTTTCATTTGCCTTCATCGGGCTGATGATCGGGTTTGCGTTTTGCTTCATGCAGCCAAAAATGCTGCCCTATATGTTGTTTGCTGCGCTGCTGACAATTGTGGGGTTGCTAGATGACTTGTTTGAGGTGCGTGCGCTTTGGCGCTTTGCAATCCAGTTCTTGTCGACAATTGTTCTGTTTTGGTCAGTCGGGACCATTGATTTTGCTGTCAGTTTGCTCGGCCCCGGCCTTTTCTTTTTTGCACTGCTCGGTTGCCTCTTAGCTGCAATTTGGTGGCTAAATCTGGTCAATTTTATGGATGGAATTGATGGTTTGGTTGCGACACAATCTGCCGCAATCATGTTTTGCGCGGTGTTGCTTGGCCCTATAGTTTTTGGCACACCAATGGGCATTTTTGAACTTTGGGGCGTAATTGTTGCCAGTGCCGTCTTAGGTTTTTTAATGCTCAACTTCCCACCTGCTCGGATATTTATGGGTGATGCGGGCAGCTATTTTATTGCGGCGGCCATGTTGGCCATGTTTCTTTTTTCAAGTTCGCAAACACCGCATGTGATTGTGGCGTGGTTACTTCTCGCTGCCCCTCTGGTTTGTGACGCCACGGGAACCCTTGTTGTTCGCTTCTTGCAGCGCGAGAAATGGTACGCGCCGCATCGCCAGCATCTCTATCAAAAACTGAGCAGGCGTTGGTCCAGCCATCGTTTGGCCACGCTAGCCTATTTAGCCGCAACGCTCTTCATCATGCTACCTTTGGCCGTGCTGAGCATCCTTCTGCCAGAGGTTGCGGTAATATTGCTGCTTGTGACTTATAGTGTTGGGATGGCATTTGTTATTATTCTGGGGGCAGGTCGCCCCGAACACGCGTAACTATGGTCCATTTTGCCAGGGTGCTCTAAAGTGCCCACAAAACCAAATGGGCGCAAAACAAAGAGTTTTGGGGAAAATCAGTTAATGAGACAATGGCTGCGTAAATTTGCGATGGCGATGCCAAGGGCGCAAAAAAGGCTCATCTTCTTGTGTTTTGATTTTATAACGCTGTTGGGCATTGTTTGGCTTAGCTATTCCTTGCGCCTTGGGCAATTGTTTGAGCCAAGCCTCAAGCAGCTTATGGTGATGGTTGCCGCCCCAATTGTTGCAATACCAATCTTCATTCGACTTGGCATCTATCGAGCGGTCATTCGCTATCTTCCAGACCGTGCAATTTGGACAATTCTTTTTGCAGTTGGCATTGCCACAGTGGCTTGGGTTTTCATCGCATTCGCCACTGAAATGACAGGTGGCGACGGTGTGCCCCGTTCTGTGCCAATTCTTTATTTTGCTTTTTCAGTTTTGGTGATTGGCGGCAGCAGGTTTTTGGCCAAAGCAATTGTAATTGGGTCCAGTGGTTCCAGCTTGAGCAAAGACGCCGTGTTGATCTATGGGGCCGGGGACGCCGGTTCGCAATTGTGCTCAGCAATGATTGCTCAAGGCCACAGATATGTGGCGGGATTTGTTGACGATGACAAAACGATCTGGGGAACAGAGGTTGTGGGGGTGCGTGTGCACAGCCCCGAGCGCATCGATAGTTTGATTTCCGACTACGGTGTCAAAGAAATCATTCTATCCATTCCAGCCCTTTCGGCAAACAAACGTCGTGAGATTGTTGATGGGCTTTCAAAACACAATGTCAAAATCCGAACGCTGCCCTTGCTGTCGGACTTGGTCGAAGGCAAATATCTGATCAATCAGATCCGGGTTATTGACATTGATGAACTGCTTGGACGCTCTTCCGTTCCCGCTCAGCCTGACCTCTTGGAGAGTGCGCTGCAGGACAAAACGGTGCTGATAACGGGCGCTGGCGGATCAATTGGTGCAGAGTTGTGTAAACTTGCCATCAAATGGAAACCGAAAAAGATCGTGCTTTTTGAAGCCAACGAATTTGCATTGTACACCATCCAACAAACCCTGTTGGAGCGTGGCTATAAAGATATCGTTTCGGTGCTTTCCTCGATTGAGAATCGCTCCACCTTGCGCGAAGTAATTGAAAAAAATGACGTTGAAGTAGTGTTTCATGCCGCCGCGCATAAGCATGTGCCACTACTAGAAGAAAATGTGCTCGAAGGCGTGCGCAATAATGTGATGGGCACTCGCGCCGTGGCGGAAGTCGCGGCAGAAGCGGGGGTTGAGCGGGTCATCTTGATTTCTTCTGACAAGGCGGTCCGGCCAACGAATGTCATGGGGGCGACCAAACGTTGGGCAGAGGAAATCATCCGCCATCAGTCCAACCTGGCCGAAGAGCGAGGAACAGGACAGGTTTTTGCCTCAGTTCGGTTTGGCAACGTTTTGGGTTCAAACGGCTCCGTTGTTCCAAAGTTCAAGGCTCAAATTGAGCGGGGCGGCCCCATCACGCTTACCGATCCGGCAATGACCCGATATTTTATGTCTATCCATGAAGCGGCAGAATTGATTGTGCAGGCAAGTTCATTGGCCACAGGTGGCGACATATTCGTGCTTGAGATGGGCAAACCAGTGCCCATAACGGAACTGGCGCGCAACATGGTTCAACTGGCAGGGCTCAGTGTGCGCGACGGAGCAAACCCAAATGGCGATATTGAAATTGTCCAAACGGGCATTCGTCCCGGAGAGAAGCTTTTTGAAGAGCTTTTTTATGACGAAGGCTCAGTGAGTGTGACATCTCATTCCAAAATCATGCGTGCGAAAACCAAAAGCCAAAACTCGAGCAATAAATTGCCCGCAGAACTGGAAAAGCTGGAGGCGGTGCTGGCGAAAAAAGATGAGGACGCCGTGCGCAAAATCTTATTTGGATTCGTTGAAAATCGTACAGACTAAAAGCGCTTTAGGGCGCGGGTGCGATTTTGTTGAGCAAAACAGCTGATTTGCAGGAAAAATTGAACGGTTGGTCGATAATCCTTTGACAAGTTGGCCTGAAACAATAGCCTTGCCTTCGAGTCGAAGTTTCGGGGAACAAAATGGCGACACCACCACTGTTGGTTCTAGGAAATGTAAACCTAGAACTGATCTTAGGCACATTGTCAGAATGGCCTGAGTTTGAGAGCGAAACAATCATGTCGACCTCGAACTTTCGAGCAGGTGGCGCTGCGGGCAATACAGCACTTGCGCTTGCGGGATTGAGCGTAGAACATCGATTGATCGCAGCCATTGGAAATGACGAACTTGCCACATGGCTAAAAGGTGAATTCCAGCCCAGCACAACCTCGTGGACTGCAGTGCAAGCAAACACGTCTGTGTCGGTGAGCATTTTGCACGAACAGGGTAGGGTCTTTCTAACTTCGCAAGGTCATTTGAACGCGGCAACCGTTGATACGATGATCGACGCGATACCGCCGGCCACTTCAAGGTCTTCATTTGCTCTGCTTACCGGCATCAACTTAATGCCAGGTGTGACCGCTGGCATGTCCCAATTGCTGACAATGCTCTCGACCATGGGGTGGACTACTGTTCTAGACTATGGTCGCCCCCCGGAAGGGTGGAACGAAGATACGATATCAGTTTATCGCAATTGGGCACGCGCTTCAGACGTGGTAATTATGCTTGAAGATGACCTGCGCACAATCATGCATTCTGACGATACCGATACAGCAATGAATGAGTTGGCTGCTACACTTGCAACACATCAGATATTGGTGGTGTTGAGAGGATTGACCCGAGTTGACGCGGTTAACCAAGGAAAAATCGCAACTACAACTTGTGACAAATTTGCTGCCACAGATACGGTTGGTTTTGGGGATATTTTTAACGCGGGGTTCCTCAATTCACTCATGTCAGGTGAAGGTGTGCAAATGGCAATTGAATCTGGCCTAACGGTGGCCAAAATCGCCGTCACCACCTCGCCCAGGCTTTACGGTGTATTTGTCGATTGATCGGCAAATTGCGCCCGATTTCATCTCCCACAAACGAAATCGCTCAAGTATAGGCTGGGTTTTGCCCATCTTATGCAATTTTTTATATGCGACGCCGATCGTATAAATTCCATATGTTTTCAATATGTTAGATCGATTGCTCTGCATGGACAATGCATTGCGTTGTGTTCATTGGTAATTTTTTGGTTGCATAATGGTATCTTATTGGTTTTATTTAGAGCCAAGGGAGGCCTTTCGGATGCAAAACAGCGCGAGGGGCGGTGAGACAAGTTTTGATCGTCTGAACGATCTTATTTCCGCAATTCAGCCACGAGCTGAAATCGGAAATCAACTTTCACCGCAGAACAAAAAACTGCAGTTTGCCGTACGCCACGCGATTGATAGTGGCGTGTTGGGGCACGGTGACAGATTGCCGCCTGAAAACGAATTGTCTCGTGCATTTGGAATGCCTGTGAAATCAGTCAAACGGGCACTCGACAAAATGGTGGGTGAGGGCGTCTTGCGCCAAAGTGCCACCAGTGAAAAATTCGTTGCTCACCGCTATGCTACAACGCTTTCAACCTCCAATGGGTTTAGTTCGGATGCGGCGGTAAAGGGCCATGCCACGCGATTTGAAATGTTGAGCAAAGAAGTTGGGCAGCCCACAGAGCTTGAATTGGACATGCTGGAACTATCGCCAGGCGATTTGGTAACACGCATTCATCGAGTGCGTTTGGCCGATGAGAAACCGGTATGCGTTGAATTAGCGTGCCTTCCCTCCCGCATTTTGCCGGTTGAAAGCGATATCTCCCAATCTCTCTATGCGTTTCTCGCAGAACGAAACCTGCGCCCAGTTCGTGGCGTGCAAAGAGTTCGTGCTCAAGTGATGCAAGAGCGTGAAGCTAAGCTTTTACAAGTCGCACCGGGTTCACCTTGTTTGTTTGCAGAGCAACAGAGTTTCTTGAAATCTGGCGAGCCAATTGAATATGTGTGCACCCATTTTCGGGGTGACGCCTATGATTTTATCATTGAAATGAAAGTGGGCGGCTAATGGTGTTTAATAGTAGCCCAACCTCATCCAAAACCGTTGCTTCAAGCGTTGCAACGCTTCTGCGCAACGGGCGGATATTTGACGGCACTGAATTTGTTGAGGGCAAGGCAGTGCTTGTCGAAGATGGCAAAATTTCAGCTATTTTTGATGATGGTATTGGCACCCAAGATTGCCAAATTGAAGATTTAGGTGGCAAGTTGCTTGTGCCCGGCTTTGTTGATGTGCAAGTCAATGGCGGTGGCGGCGTGATGTTCAACGATGAGCAATCAGTCGATGCTCTTGAGACTATCGCCAACGGCCATCGCAAGTTTGGTACCACCACACTTTTGCCCACCTTCATCACTGATAGCTTCTCCCAGATGCAAGCGGCCAGCACGGCCATGCGCCAAGCCATTGGCCAAGGTCTGCCCGGTGTCCGTGGTGTTCATTTTGAAGGTCCTTACTTCTCCATGGAGCGCAGAGGCGTCCACGCAGAACAATTTGTTCGCTCGGTAGATGAAGGCGCTTTTGACCTGTTCACTCAAACTGGCATGGGCGTGGTGCTTGTCACACTTGCGCCAGAAGTCGTGCCGGTTGATTTTGTTACAAGACTAAGCAGCGCTGGCATTCGTGTTTGCGCCGGGCACACCAATGCGACCTATGATCAAGCAACAGCTGGGTTCGCCGCTGGTATTTCAGGTGTCACGCACCTCTACAATGCCATGCCACCGATTATGAACCGCGAGCCGGGCATAATCGGTGCCGCTTATGACAATAAGGACATTTATTGCGGGCTCATTGTGGATGGGCATCATTTGCACCATGCAACCGCGCGAACTGTCATCGCCTGCAAGGGCACGAACCGCATCATGTTGGTGACTGATGCAATGGCCACCGTGGGATCGAACAAGTCCAGCTTTAACCTATATGGTACCGAAATCTTTGCCAAAAATGGGCGCCTTGCGACCAAAGAAGGCAAGCTGGCTGGTTCAGATCTAAATATGATGGATGCCGTTCGATTGACCCGTGACGAGTTGGGGGTCGACTTTGGTGAGGCCTTACGCATGGCTTCACTCTATCCCGCGACGTACCTAGGTCTAAACGACCAGATTGGCAAAATCGCAGCCGGCTATGATGCTGATTTTGCCCTAATCGATGAGGCGACCGACAAGGTTACGCGTACATGGATCAAAGGTGCGGGGGTCAATAGCTGATGCCTTATTGCTTTGACATTGGTGGCACGAACATTCGGTTTGGTATGCCAGAAGCAAACGGCAATGTGCCCGTTATTGCTTCTGTTGCAACACCAACAAAAAGTCTTGCACACTTTGTTGAAGCAATTGAAAACCTGATCCAAACACATGGACAAACGCGGCACAATTCGATTGCTATTTCGCTGACAGGTGTTGTGCATCCAAAAACGCAAAAAGTGCGCGTGGCGAATATTCCTGCCATTGATGGTGTGAATATCGCACATGAAATAACCAAGCGATTGGGGCTACCGACAGTTGTTGCCAATGATGCGGACTGTTTGGCGCTAGCAGAGGCGCGCGTGGGCGTTGCCAAAGGGGCGAAAAATGTTTTCGCCATCGTTTTAGGCACAGGCGTTGGTGGTGGCGTTGTTGCAGATGGCCACATTGTTGCTGGCAGCAATGGCGCTGCAGGCGAATGGGGGCACGGACCTGTTGTTGACCCAACTGCGGGCGGCAAAATACCTTCAGTTGGATATTTTGAGTGTGGCTGCGGGCAAGTGGGTTGCCTTGATACAGTTGGTGGCGCGCGCGGTATGGAAAAACTGCACAAAGCGCTTTGCGGCAAAACTCTTAAGAGCGAAGGGATTGCCGCCGCATGGATTATGGGTGAACCAGATGCATGCACAACGATTGATATTTGGTCCCAAATTCTTTCTGGCCCCCTTGCCATGATCGTCAACCTATTGGGCCCTGAAATTGTGCCTGTCGGCGGCGGTTTGGCAAACGCCGTCACCGGCTGTACATCCGTCGCCAAGGTTTGCGAAACCCTCGTCACTGTCACCGTCGCAATCGTTGTCGAGGCCGTCACAGATTTCCGGGACGCCGGGGCAGACCGCCGGGTCGCTGTCGTCACAGTCGCTGGCGTCGCTGGACGTGCCCGCTGGCTGCTCACAGGACACGATGGGCGCGCTGGCGTCCCCGAAGCCGTCGCCGTCCGCGTCATCGTAGAAGGTGTCGCCCGAGGAGCTGTCGAGGCTGTCGTCGGCGTCATCGACCAAGCCGTCGCAGTCGTCGTCCAGCTCGTTGCAGACCTCGCTGGCGCCGGGGTTCACCGCCGCGTCGCCGTCGTCACAG
>NZ_CAKZPW010000078.1:0-4783 GCF_937139385.1 uncultured Maritalea sp.
TGACGTATTGCCCGCTACCATAGAACGCGTCCTTATTGTTGGCCGACTGGATTGAAGGAAACAGCGATTGAGTAGCCAAAATTCCAGCAAGCCCTTTATCGTCGGTATAATGATACATGATCAGCCGGGGCTTTCGCGACTCAGAAGCCGCCATTGCTGCAGCAGATGCTAGACCAGCGCTGTTTTGCCGTTCACCTTGCTCAGAAACCGAATTCCAAACATTCTCAGCTGCATCAACACCATAGTCTATCGTGGCCTTGGAAGCTCCAGTTAACGGTCCGCTTTGGTTCATTTTCCCATCGTCAAACAAATCGGCACCGGTCTCTGCGACCCAAACCCCTCCAACAAGTGCTAACCAAGCCGGTACTGCACCAACCTGCGCAACATGCCCACTCGGATCACTCTTATTCACTGGATCATTCAGCGAATATGCATAGCGATTTGTCCCAACCGCAGGATCGGCAGGGTTCCACCAATCTGGTTGAATAAACCTGGCCAGTTCAGGATCGTAATAACGGGCGTTGAGATAGGTTAGACCCGTTTCAACGTCGTGGCTTTCACCAATGTAGCTTTTGGCGTGCTCTGGGGTGAAGGTTTGGTCAACGATCTCATTGAGGTCGCCAAACGGTTGATACTTCGATCTGCCCCGCATTGGCAGACAAGAGGTGACTGAAACAAGTCAACTAGACTATTTCTCAACCGCGCATTGTTGCTTTACCCAGTTCGCGAAGGCTGTAATTCGTTTGTCGCCCCGCAGTTTATGTGGGCAGGCAAAATAATAGGCTTCCTCACATTTCATGCGCGCGTGTATGGGCACCACCAGGTCCCCACGCAGCACCTCTTTGCGCACTAAAAAATCAGGGATTAAGGCAAATCCAATCCCATTCACCGCAGCTTGAATGACATGGGCATAGTGCTCAAACCGAGGCCCCGATTTGATGCGATTTGTGGCGAGGCCAAAGTTATCGCACCACTTATTCCACAGTTTCGGGCGGGTCGTGTGGTGAACAAGAGGATAGTCCAAAATTGCATTGATATCGGCGGGACGCTGCTTTTCAATCAGACTAGGTGCGCAAACGGGAATAACATGCTCGGGCATCAAGAAATCTAACCGCGCGCCCTGCCAGTCATTCATTCCAAAATGGATGGCAATATCAATATCTTCTGTGTCGAAATTGAACGGCTTTATTTTTGAAACCAGATTGAGGTCCAGTCCATGGTGGCTGGCAATAAACTCGTTCAATTTTGGCACCAACCAACGTGATCCAAAGGTTGGCGGCACCGCAACAGTGAGCAAGCCGATCGACTGATTGTGTGAAATAAACCGAGCCGTTGAGGCTTCGATTTCGCTGAGAATTTGAGACATATCTTGTCCATAACGCTCTGCTGCAGGCTCAAGAAACAGCCGTTTTCGCTCGCGTCTAAAAAGCTGAAGACCAAGTTGTGCCTCCATAGATTGGATACGCCGGCTCACCGCGCTTTGCGTCATATTCAACTCTTCGGCCGCCTGCGTGATGCTGCCAAGACGATAAACTGCCTCAAAGCAAACCAACGAATTCATGGATGGTAACGTACGGCGCATTTTCTACCCTTATATTCCATTTTGGAATGATGTTTGCGCATTAACTCGTTTTACACAAGCCCTTTTTCACCACAAAATTCCATCTGTAATTCACCCATACGCCAGCAAAAGGCATGTGGGATTTTTCAGCCGACAATGATCGGCAAGGGAGGAAAAATGAAAAAGCAACTCTTACCATTGGCTGCCCTATTGCTCAGCTCAACATCTTTGAGCGCACTTGCTGGTGGCGAAAAAGTGCCTGACGTCAATTTTCTGACATGGCCAGCGGCCAAGTATCAGCATTATTATGAAACGAGCAATTACGTCGCAGAAGGTTGGCGCGAACTTGGACTAACGGTTAATCTGAACCCACAACCGTTTCCCAACCCAATGCTCGGCAAATGGTTTTCAGAGCATGACTTTGATGCCGTTTTGTCTGTGCTCTCGGGCGCGCCTTACCGCATGGAGCCGGATTTTTTCACCAACGCGCAGTTTAACTCTGCCAATTCCAGCCCAGGCGACTGGAACGTTGGCGAGTTCTCTGATCCGGAAGTGGATCGTTTGGGTCTAAAACAGCTCGGCTTGTATGACCCAGAAGAACGCCGCGCCGTGATTTATGATTTGCAGGCAGCGTTGCACCGCGCCCAACCTGAGTTGGTGGTTGCGGCGGTAATTTCCACCACAGGTATTAATACTGAGAATGTAGAAATTCCAGGATTTGAAGCCGCACCAGATGGATTACGCTCCATTTGGAACTTGACCAAAATGACGTCAAAAACAGGTGAAGCTGTGAAAATGGGTCAAACGATTGACCAGGCTTCATTCAATCCGCTAGCGGCCAATACGGCTGAAGATTTTATCAATCTCAGCTTAATCTATGATCGTTTGATTGAACTTGGTGCGGATGGGAAGCCCCGCAACCGCTTGGCAGAGAGCTACAATGTTGTTGACGACACAACGATTGATGTAAAACTGCGCGAGGGGCACACATTTGCCGACGGCAAGCCTGTCACCGCGGCTGACGTCAAGTTCTCATATGATTACTTCAAAGAATGGGAAGCGGCTTACTACAAGAAATATTTGGAACGGTTGGAGAGCGTTACCATTCTTGATGATGGCACGCTCCGCTTCAAACTCACCGAAGCCTATGCGCCGTTCATCTTGCATACGTTGGGTCAGGTGTTTGTTTTGCCAGAACATATTTGGGGCAGTGTGATTGAAGATACTGGCATTTCCAAACCGCAAGAATATCGCAACACAGATCCTGTGGGCAGCGGGCCGTATAGTTTGAAATATTGGAAAGAGGGTCAAGAGCTCTATTTGGCCAAACGTGACGACCATTTCATGAAGCCTGCCGCTGACCTACTCTATGTGGTTTTTGGATCGGCTGAAGTTGTTGGTGCGGCACTTAAAAAAGGCGAAATTGACATTTCCTTGCAGCCCCTCGTGCCAACTGTAGTTGAAGAGTTTGCGGCTGAGCCGAACATCAAATTGTACCGCACAAATTCAAACGGCTATATGTCCGCGCGCTACAAGACAACTGGGACTGTGTTCTCGAATGAGGCCTTGCGTCAAGCTGCGGCATGGGCAGTTCCATATGATCAGATCATCGAGGAAGTTCTTGGTGGCGACGCCACGCGAAGCGCGTCTTCAATTGTTCCGATCAATGGGTATTGGCACAATGCAACACTTGAGTTGCCACAATACGACATCGAAAAAGCGCGCAAAATGCTTGCCGATGCTGGTTTCACCTGGGACGCAGATGGTGCGTTGCATTTCCCTGAGTAACATCCTTTAGGATCGTCGTTCAATTATGATGCTTCAAGTAAAAAACCTCGCCAAGCGCTATGTGCTTGGCGAGAGCCTTTCGACGCTCTTGGGCCTGACCCAAGCTCAATCAATTCGCGCCGTAGACGGGATAAATCTGTCTGTCCAGCCCGGCGAAGTGTTGGGCCTTGTCGGTGAAAGTGGCTGCGGAAAATCAACCCTTGCCCGCTTATTGGTTGGTCTGGAAGAGCCAAGCGAAGGCGAAATCTCGTTCGGTGGCGACGACATGGCACAATTGCGCCAAGACGATCGCCGCGCATTCCACCGGCAAGTGCAAATGGTGTTTCAAGACCCCTATGGGTCATTGAATCCACAACACACTGTTGAAGAGATTGTCAGCCGCCCGTTGATATATCAAAAGGCGGGGCTGGATAAAAAAGGTCTACGCGAACGCGCAATTGAAGCGTTGAGCGAGGCAGAACTGCTGCCGCCAGAACGCTATCTGGCGAAGTTCCCGCATGAGTTGAGCGGCGGGCAACGTCAACGTGTCCCGGTTCGGGTCGCGGCTAGCCGGGGCGGGCGGGTTCATAAATATCAGCCAGAACGCACGGGCGGTTGTTTTTGCCGGGACCTTCACCGCGCTGGGTCTGGACCTGCAGGTGGCAGAGGGTCAGGTTGAAATCCTTCGGGAAGGCGCGGCCCGCAAGTTTCTGCGCCGGGTCGAACAGGTCACGTTTTCAGGCGCACGAGCGGCGCGGATTGGTCAGCCGGTGCTTTATGTCACCGAACGCTGCGTGTTCGAGCTGACCGGGGACGGGTTGAAGTTGACGGAAATCGCACCGGGGATCAATCTTGGGCGGGATATTCTGGCGCAGATGCGGCTGCCTCCGATTATCGAAGATGTGCAGATGATGGACGCGCGTATTTTCCGCCCCGAAGAGATGGGTCTGCGCACTGACCTGTTGCATCTGGATCTGCCGGACCGGATCGCGCTGGACCCGATGAGCGGGCAGCTGTTTCTAAATTTTGAAAAGCTGCGGGTGCGCAGTTGTGAAGATATCGCGCGGGTGCAGAGTGCGGTGGAACAGGCCTGTGACGGGTTGGTGGCGCGGGTTGATGTCATTGCCAATTACGACGGGTTCCGCATTGACGAGCCGCTTGAAACCGATTGGGCGCGCATGGTGGCCGGACTCACGGACCGGTATTATGGGCAGGTATCGCGGTATTCCGGGTCGGCGTTTATGCGGATGAAGCTGAGCCAGGTGTTTCCCGATACCCCAACCCACATTTTCGAGACCAGCGATCAGGCGCGGGCGTTTCTGGATGCGGGGCAGTCATAGCGGTTTTGTTCAGTCGTTCGAAATGAAAACCATATCCCGGGACAGGGTTTTCTGTTCGGTTGTCGTCAATAATGTGATTGCGTCATCGACGCTTAATCCTTTGCTCCGGGCTTTG
>NZ_CAKZPW010000079.1:0-1704 GCF_937139385.1 uncultured Maritalea sp.
AATCAAGTTTGTTGGCGAAGATGGCGCAGAAATCGAACATGAAGTGTTTGACGCACCAAGTTCAGGCGTTGCTATGGCGATGTATAACTTGGATGATTCAATCAAAGACTTCGCACGCGCCTCAATGAACTACGCGTTGAACCGAGGTGTGCCTTGCTACCTTTCAACAAAGAACACAATCTTGAAAGCCTATGATGGCCGCTTCAAAGACCTGTTCCAAGAAGTTTTTGACGCTGAATTTGCTGATGCATATGCTGAAAAGAAAATCTGGTACGAACACCGCTTGATCGACGACATGGTTGCTTCAGCCCTTAAATGGTCTGGTGGTTATGTTTGGGCCTGTAAAAACTATGATGGCGACGTGCAGTCTGACATTGTTGCACAGGGCTTTGGTTCTTTGGGTCTAATGACGTCAGTATTGATGTCACCAGACGGAAAAACTGTTGAATCAGAAGCTGCACACGGCACAGTGACACGTCATTACCGTCAGCACCAAAAAGGTGAAGCAACTTCAACGAATTCAACGGCTTCAATCTTTGCTTGGACACGTGGCTTGGCCCACCGTGCGAAGCTGGATGACAATGCCGAGTTGGCAAAGTTCGCTTCAACGCTTGAAGAGACTGTGATCAACACAATTGAAAGCGGCGGCATGACCAAAGACTTGGCTCTACTTGTTGGGCCAGACCAGGAATGGCTTTCAACAATTGGCTTCCTTGAAGCAATCGACAAGAACTTGCAAAAAGCGATGGCATAGCGCCACTCCGCTTTGTAAGGCAAAAAGACAACCGCTCACACGCTAGTGTGGGCGGTTTTTTTGTGCAATATTGGGGACAAATGCTCAGGATTCAAAAATGTCAAATCTTAGCCAAAATGGGCGTTGCTTGTGTGGCGGAATTGTATACAGCGTCACAAGTGAGCCGATCCACACCACAATCTGCCACTGCAAAATGTGTCAAAGGTCCACGGGTTCCGCCTACCTTTTAGAACCTATCTTTATGAAAGAAAGTGTCTCCGTTACTGAAGGCGCTACAACCGTATACGAGCATATCTCGGACATGAGTGATCAAGCATTGTGGATTAACTTTTGTGGCAACTGCGGCACCAAACTGTTCCAGACCTTTGCACGGTTTCCAGAAGTTGTCGGGGTATTTGGGGGCACATTCGACAATCCGGATTGGTTTGCCCGTACACCAGAAAACACCCGTCACATTTTCACGGCGTCCGCGGTCCAGGGAGATCTTTTCCCCGCACATTTCCAATTGTATCGCCAGCATACATCTGACTCAAATACCGGGAAGAAAAACACGCCATACATTTTGAAAGAACACAGAGAAGTTGAATGATCACAATGCTATTTGGTCTTTAATCGCTCGTCTGCAATCGCTTTAAAGTCAGCCTGTAAATGGGTGTTTTGTGTCAACAAGTAATTGAAATCATGCGCGTCCAACTCTAACAAATCGCACGCTGTGGCGGTCTTTGCCGAAAGCATATTCAGGTCCTGCGCCAAAAGGGCCGTTTCGCCAAAGTGTTCCCCTGCCCCCAAACGCAGCGTTTGACCACCTGTTTTCACAACCACCTCGCCCGTCACCACAAAATACATTGCATCAGTCACATCACCCGCGCGCACAATTGTCGTGCCTTTTGGCAAATGACGCGACTTAAGCAAATCCATAATCTCAGCAATCTCGCTGGCATCGAGTTTGG
>NZ_CAKZPW010000080.1:0-8668 GCF_937139385.1 uncultured Maritalea sp.
CCTTCTTGAAGAAGGCGTGCTTGTGGGCATGGGGGCAACCGTTATGAATGGTTGTGTGATCGGACGTGGGTCGATCATTGGTGCTGGAGCTGTTGTTACAGAGGGCCAGCATATTCCACCGTTTTCGATGGTACTTGGGATGCCTGGCAAAATAAAAAAGCAGCTCGATCCATCAACATTTGATGACCGGATCGCTCATGCGATGGGGTACGTCAATCGTGGACAGCACTATTTGAATGCTGCAAAAGTTCTTTGAAAGCGCAAGTAACTTTAAAAAAGCCAAAGACCAGCCTCGGGGAAAGCTGGTCTTTGTGTTTCGGCCGGTGTCAGGGTTGGAAGTTAGGCCGAAATTTTCTGATATCGCACGAATGGTCTAGTTGCTAGCGACCGTAAACGTGCGGTTATCTGCGAGTTCCATCCATCGGCCTGCATGAACTTGCGATTGGCGCTTAATGAACGTATATGGCGTTTCACTCCAGACTTTAATTAGTCCTTCTTGATTGTCTAAAATTAGGTCGCCTCGATCTGTGCGGACGGTGAGAACGGCATGTCCTTCACCAGATTTTTGCATTACGACCGTTACCAATAGGGTGCTCGGAGCCCAGCCTGCAGCAATCAACGCTTTGCGCTTGGCCAAAACATAGTCTTCACAATCTCCGTAGCCGCGTGGATAGGTCCAAAACTCTTCAGTCTGATAAAGATCGATGTCGTTAATTGGTTTGATCTCCGCATTAAGTTGAGCATTGATGTTGAGCAGCTGTTGCCATTTGTCCTGAGTGAGTTCTTCGTAAGAAATAAGTTTTGAGTTTTGCCCGCATTCTGTTGGGCGCGTCTTGCAAAATGCTGCGTGGCCCATTGGAATGGACGTTTCTTTGATTTCGGCGACGAAAGCTGCATTTGATGAAATTGCATAAGCTGGCGCAGCAAATATTGTGAGTGCTGCCATACCAATCAAGCAATTGCGAATTAGGCGGTTGATGTTTTCCATTTGTAGTCTCCCTGACGAGGACCACTATGGAGATTGGAAATTTCGGGCTTGAAAAATAAACCGGCAGACTTTTATTCAAAAACAATGGGTTAGATTCAGGTGCTGTTAAGTATAGTTTTGAGGAGGACGTAAAAAAGCCCGCTCAAATGGCGGGCCGCTGTTCGCTGATCTGATTAGGTTTATTCTGAGCGCAAGCTTGCTTGAACGACGGTGAAGATTTCTTGTACTGAAGAAAACTCAACGGCAATGCCATCATCAAAATGCCGTACTACAGTTGCGCGCATCCTCCCCAATGTAATGGGAGTGTTCATCGCAGGTTTCACATCAATTTCAACCGCAGCACCGGAAAGAGAAATGTCGACGATTTTACAACGGTAGTTGCGTCCGTCTTCCAAGATGATGCGCGAATGACGAATATCAGGGACCTGACGTTCGTGGCGGCGATCCTCTGGAAGATTCAGAATGTCTTTGTTTGCAAACCAAGTGAGTTGCGCTGCGAGCTTATCGCGTTTGCGCGGGGAAGCGTTTACGCTTACTTCAAACCCACCATCAGCTTCCTTTTGTATTGTACCTTCGATGCGACCCAGGTGATCGATGTAGGCAATGACCCGTTCGCCAAGCTTTCCCATCTCGGGCGCAATAATAACGGCGTCCCCGGGGGACATCTCCACAACTTGGCAAGGGAACTCGCGTCGATCAGCCAGCATATAACGGCCAAGCAAAGATATTTTGACACGTTGGAAGCGACCTGGTTCAACCAAATCTACGGTCTCTGTTTGTAGAGCTTGCGTGTGCATAAGGCTTGTTTGCCAATGTTCTGATCAACTTGCTCAACAATAGCATCGAGTTAGTTAACCGAGTGTAATGGCAAAGCGCTTTAAACTACTGTTTTCCGCCGTCGATTACAGCCAAATGTGCATAGCGGCGAGCATTGATGCCGTAGACTTTGGAGTTTTGACCAAAATTCGAGCGAATGTCGATCACATCTTCGCGCTCTTCCAACTCAACACTTGTGCTCAGGTCTCGGCCAGAGAACTCATTGCTCTGATCGTCCGGCCAGATCAGGCGCAGACCAGAAATCCGTTGTTCCATAATGGGCTGAGTGCCAAACCACAGTGGTTCTTCAAAAGCTGTTATCGATCCGATGATGCGGTTATTCGTAGCGCCATTATGCCGAAGGGGCAGCAGTAGGGCTTCAAATGTCAATTGAGCATTATGCTGGCTAGTGGCGTTAAAGGTAACAAGCGCTGCCGCATGATCATCTGTGACCGCTTTGATGAGCGTCTCGATTGCGTCTTTGTCGCGGCGGTGCCAAAGGTCAACGAACGAACGGTTCTTCAACTCACGACAATAGGTTGAGCAGATGTGTGAGCCGGCCAACCGGAAATTAAATGTCTCTTGGTCCGGTGAAGACTCCAGAATGAAGGTATTTGCTAGGGCATTGCGGATCTTAGTCGGATCGACATCGCGACGTTCTGGCGCGCTGCGTGTGCCACGCAATTCGTTCCAATATTTGTAGAGCCGCTGCGTGCTTTGCATCTGCATATTCGTCATATTCCCCGCATCAAACCATCTAGTACCGATTTTGTCGGTGCTCAGTTCGGCCTCGTTCGCTATTTATTTCTTGATATCAATCTGGACCAAATTGACGAAAAAATCGCCCTTAAAGCTTTATTAAGGTTAACGCAGCGGCTGGTTGTGGAAAAGTATTCAAAGAACGGGCATAAGGGGGGCAAGGAGCTTTTATGAACTTACCACCAGGTCACGGCGACACGCCTAATCCAAACGCGAACCCACCTGCCTTTAATTTGCCTTTTATTGTGGCGGCAGCAATTGGACTTCTTTTCTCCATTCATCTTGCGGCACAACTGATGCTAACGCCGGAGGCCTATGACCATTTCTTCGTTCAATTTGGCTATGTCACCTTGCGTGATCAGTTGCCTGCTGAATTTCGCGGCGGTGAGTTTGCGCGCTATTACACTTTGTTTTCACACGCTTTTTTGCATGTCGGGTGGCAGCATTTCATCTTCAATTTGGCGTGGCTCGCGGTGTTTGGTAGCCCAGTTGCACGGCGATACGGCAACATTGGGTTCATCGCCGTGTTCTTGTTTGGGTCAGCAGTTGGGGCGCTCGCGTTTGGCGCCATTTCGGGCAGCAGTTTTGTTATATTGATTGGCGCTTCGGGCGCAGTTTCCGCCTTCATCGGCGGCGCCACCCGATTCGTCTTTCAACCGGTAGAAATGTACACCGATGAGGCCACTGGCGAGGTGCATGTATTGGGCCGAAAACTTGCTAGTTTGACCGACATTGTTAAGAATAGACGCGCTTTGAGCTTTGCCGGGTTTTGGTTGGCGCTAAACATTTTGTTCGGCTTAGTGCCTGGCATCGTCGGTATTAGTGGGTCCGTTGCGTGGCAAGCTCATCTCGGCGGATATGTCGCTGGGTATTTCATGGTCGCGTGGTTAGAGCGTCGGCCGTTTTGATTCTAGGAGCTATATTTCTCATCAGGGTCAAAAAGTGGCGACATACCCAGGTCCTCAAGGCTGAGGCTTCCATTTTTGGCGACCACTTTGCGGTAAAGGCAAGATTTTCTGCCGGTATGACACGCTGCACCAGTGCCTGTTTGAATGGCAAGTACCTGCAAAATGTCTTGATCACAGTCTGTGCGCATTTCGACGAATTTTTGCAGCTCGCCGGAGCTTTCACCCTTTTTCCAAAGGCTTTTGCGCGATCTTGAATAGTAATGCACAAACCCGGTCTCAAGGGTTAGTTTGACGGCCTCTTTGTTCATATAGGCGGCCATCAGCAGTTCGTTTGAATCTGCATCACACGTGATAGCTAGAATCAGACCATTTTCATCAAATCGGGGGGCGAAAACGTTTCCCGCCTCGAGTTCTGTTTTGGTCATGCTTCCTGGGTCGATGAAATCTGACATGAAAAGCTCGTCATTTTGGGCCACCCTGGACGTGTTGGGTTTAGCCCTTATTCATATTAAGGAGTGAAAAGAAGCGTTGCTGTTCAGTTGGTTCCTCAGCAAAGACACCAGTAAACCTTTGCGTGATGGTTGACGCCCCGTGCTTTTTAATGCCGCGCATCGACATACACATATGCTCGGCCTCCAGCATAACCGCAGCGCCACGCGGGTTTAGCGCATCATTAATAGCGTCGATGATTTGGGCGGTCAGGGTTTCTTGTGTTTGCAAGCGACGGGCAAATACATCCGTAACGCGTGCGAGTTTTGACAAACCAACAACACCCTCGGTTGGCAAATAGGCGATATGCGCCTTGCCAACAAATGGCACCATATGATGTTCGCAATGCGAGAAAAACGGGATATCGCGCACAAATACAATGTCATCATAACCGCCCACTTCATTAAAGGTGCGGTTTAAGACTTCTTGTGCGTCAAGGCCGTAGCCTTCGTAGAGCTCTTCGTAGGCTTTAACCACGCGTTTTGGCGTGTCGAGCAAGCCTTCACGTTCTGGGTTGTCACCAGCCCAAGCTATAAGTGTTTTGACTGCGGCCTCAGCTTCTTCGCGGGTCGGACGCTTTACGTCTTTTTCGGCCACAATAGTTGGCTTTATAGGTTTGGCGGTCGCATCCATAATCATCTCCTGATGGCGTCGACCTTTAATACTCACACAATGGCTGAACGGTTCACAATTTCGAACGCCTTATCGAAATTTCCGGGCATTGGCGTTTCTCGTAACTCGCCCTATATAAGGTAATGGTGTAACAATAAACAAGTGTGTACCCAACTTTGTGATGATGGCACGATGAGTATCAACCAGATTTATAGCGACAGAATTCTTGAGCTTGCGGGCAACTTGCCGCAAATGCATCCGCTTGAAGCGCCGGATGCAACGGCACGTCGCGTTTCACGTGTTTGTGGTTCGAGCATTGATGTTGAACTCAAAATTGAAAGTAATCGGGTTGTCGATTATGCTCACGATGTAAATGCGTGCGCGCTGGGGCAGACATCTGCGTCGATTGTGGCACAGCAGATTATTGGCTCAACGCTGGATGAATTGCGCACTGTGCGCACTCAAATGGTGGCGATGCTGAAGGCTAATGGAGCCGCACCGTCCGGCAAATGGGAAGACTTGAAGTATCTTGAACCCGTGCGAGACTACAAACCGCGGCACGCCTCAACTTTATTGGTTTTTGACGCGGTTGTTGATGCTATTGATTCCTATGAAGTCGCTCAAAAAGAACGAGCTAGTTGATGCTCCGCACAATTGGCTTGATCATTGATTTCCCGTTCAAATGGACTGCCGTCGGCCTAATCTTGATCTATCGGTACAGCCTTTCTGCGTTTATGGGACGAACATGTCGCCATGCGCCAAGCTGTTCTGAATTCACCATGGATGCGATCAAGCGCTACGGTTTTTGGTCTGGCGGGTGGATGGGGGCAGGGCGTGTTTATAGATGTCGGCCCGGCGGTAGTGACGGATTTGACCCAGTTCCAGAAAAATTGCCTTCAAATGGGCGTTGGTATGCACCTTGGCGATTTGGGCGCTGGAAATAATTCCAAAACATGTTAAAGCAACTTTTCTGACCGATCGTGGCGCAATAGTGCTGCCGCGGCGATTTTTATATGAAATGGAGAAAGATCATGGTCAATGTGTCGTTTCCTGATGGTGCTGTTCGAGAATATCCTCGGGGTACCACCGGCACCACCATCGTAAACTCCATTTCCAAATCACTGGCGAAAAAAACAGTCGCCATGCGAGTGGATGGAGAAATTGTTGATCTTGCTCAAGCCTTTGAGCAAGACGGTGCAATTGAATTTGTGCTGCGCGATGATGATGATGCGCTTGAGCTGATCCGTCACGACTGTGCGCACGTTTTGGCTGAAGCCGTGCAAGAGCTATGGCCAGATACTCAAGTCACCATTGGCCCTTCAATCGAAAATGGCTTTTATTACGATTTTGCGCGCGACCAGCATTTTACCGAGCAAGACTTTGTCGCCATTGAGAAAAAGATGGCAGAAATCATCGCGCGCGGTGCGGAGTTCACGAGAGAAGTTTGGGACCGCGAGGAAGCTAAGCGTGTATTTAAAGCCAAGGGCGAAGAGTACAAGGTTGAGCTGATTGACGCGATTGCTGCTGATGAAGATGTGAAAATCTACAAGCAAGGCCAGTGGATGGACGTTTGTCGTGGACCGCACATGCGTACCACAAAAGACATTGGCACTGCGTTTAAGCTAACAAAGGTTGCGGGTGCCTATTGGCGCGGTGACAGCAACAACAAAATGTTGTCACGCATTTATGGCACTGCTTGGGCCAACCAAAAGCAGCTTGATGCCTATCTTCATATGATTGAAGAGGCAGAAAAGCGTGACCACCGGAAGCTTGGCAAAGAGCTGGACTTGTTCCACTTGCAAGAAGAAGCACAGGGTTCGGTTTTTTGGCATCCAAAAGGCTACACCATCTATAATCAGATGGAACAATATATCCGCCGCAAGGTGAACAATGCTGGTTATGGTGAGGTGAAAACCCCACAATTGATGGACAGCAAGCTTTGGGAACAATCTGGCCACTGGTCAAAGTTCCGCGAAGACATGTTTGTTGTGCCAGATATTGAGTTTTCTTCCGATTCTGAGCATTTGGAAATTGAGCAAGACGCAAAACTGCTGGCCCTAAAACCAATGAATTGCCCTGCGCATATTCAAATTTTCAACCAAGGCATCAAGTCTTACCGCGATTTGCCACTGCGTTTGGCGGAATTTGGTTGTTGTCATCGGAACGAAGCACATGGCGCTTTGCACGGGCTAATGCGTGTGCGCCAAATGACTCAGGACGATGGCCATATTTTCTGTCGTGAAGATCAGGTGACGTCCGAAACTGAAGCGTTCTGTGCACTGCTTGATTCAGTGTACGAGGATATGGGCTTTACCGAAGTCAAAATCTTGTTGGCTACACGCCCTGAAATGCGGGCGGGATCTGACGAGGTTTGGGATCAAGCTGAAAAAGGCTTGGGCGATGCTTTGCGGGCAACGGGCCGTGATTTTGAAATTGCTGAAGGCGATGGCGCGTTTTACGGGCCAAAACTCGAATTCCACTTGAAGGATGCGATTGGCCGTTCATGGCAATGTGGTACTTTGCAGCTAGATTTCGTTCTTCCCGAACGATTGGGTGCTTCTTACATTGCTGAAGACAGTTCTCGCCAAATTCCAGTGATGTTGCACAGGGCTGTGCTTGGAACACTCGAGCGCTTTATCGGCATTCTGATCGAGAACCATGCAGGTCGTATGCCTGTTTGGTTGGCACCAACTCAAGCAGTTGTTGCAACGATTGTGTCAAGCGTTGATCCGGCAGCATTGGCGGTGGTTGAAAAGCTTAAAGCTGCGGGCATTCGGGTTGAAACTGATTTCCGCAACGAAAAGATCAACTATAAAGTGCGTGAGCATTCCACAAACAAAGTGCCGGCGATTCTTGTCCTCGGCGAGCGTGAGGCGAACGAAGGAACCGTTTCCGTTCGCCGCTTGGGGGAACAAGGCCAAAAGGTCATGCCCGTCGAGGACGCAATTGCTATGTTGGTCGCCGAGGGAACCCCTCCGGACCTTCGCTAGCAATAGATTGATTTGATTATAGAGCGGCGCTTATCTTCTTTGCTTTGTCCTTGGAGTAGGCGCCGCTTACATTTGCGAGCACCTTGCCATTTCGATCGATCAAGATTGCATGGACGGAGCCTTTGCCACTTACCCCCACTTCGCGATTGAATTTGGACACATTTGTGTAGAGTGTGATGGTTTTTGCGCGGGTTGATTTGCTTGAGATGCCCGAACGCATTCCATTATCAATGAAGCCGCTCATCAAACTGTAGCCTGATGAAATCACAGGTACTTCATAGTATTTCACGCCGGATTTTTTGGATGCTTGGTCAAGGAAAGGCAACCAAGTATTCACATCATCTTGCTGTCCTTGAGTATAAGCAATCATGACAATTGATCGTCGCGCGCCAAAATCCTGAGGCAAATTCATCTCAACCTTATTCAGGTTTTGTGCCTTAATGGTAGGAAATTGGCCAGCGATGGCGCTGGATGTGATCGATAGCACGCCAATGAGCGCTGCCGACATTAGATTGAGTTTAGCCATATTTTGCTCCCGCATATTGTTGTGGGAGTTACGCACCAACTTTGCTATCGGATCAGTTAGCGTCTGCCAAAAGCTCAATTTCACGCGGTAAGCCCGGCACAATTTCAAATTCGCGGTTGAATACACGGCTACCCAGCTTGCCAATCAATATGTATTCACCTTGTTCCAGAACAGTTTGCGGGAAAGCACTTTTTTCTTGGTAGACGGTTTGCCCATCAGGCGTTTTGATGATCCAAGACGTGTCCGCAATCGCTTCGCCACCGGGTTCTGAAACAAGTTTGAATGTGACCTGAGCCGCCTTGTGGTATAGCGTGGCTGAAGTCAGTTGGCCCGGCTCAACCCGAAGATCTGCCTTTGCGGTTGCATTGACTTCTCCGAAATGTGAAACGACGCTATAGGTGCCAGAGTTTAGATAAAGAAGTTTGCCTGGAGATACCGATTGCGCGATAATTTTTTTGCCACCGTTGGTAGGGTTGTCGGCATAAACCGTAAAGCTTAACCAGCGCCGCGGGATGGGAATATCGCCGGTTACCGCTGCATTGAGCTCAAGGCCGCCCGCGTCGAGAATGATTTCGATCTG
>NZ_CAKZPW010000081.1:0-4654 GCF_937139385.1 uncultured Maritalea sp.
TTCCCGCGGATCGGGGCACGGGCACATTAAACTAGCTGCGACATTCTGTCGCACCAATCAGCCAACTCGCATTGCGCGCAAACACCAAGATATATAGAGTTTTGCACTCCAGTTTAGAATGGTTCCAAAAAGCCTGCTCAAATCGGCCATAATTGCTTGATCTGACGCATTGACGCGCGAAGGAAAAGCGAACAAAACCCCTGCAACACAAGGACTTTCAAGCCAACACATGGAGTGAGTAAATGAATTTGTCCAAATCACTTGCAGCGACTTTGATTGCAGGCACATCATTCTTCGGCACCGTTGCGGTCGCCGACGAAATCAATGTTTACAGCTATCGTCAGCCAGAACTTTTGAAACCACTCACCGATGCATTTGAAGCTGAAACAGGCATCAAAACAAATGTGTTGTTTGCAAAAAATGGTCTTGTGGACCGTTTAAGTTCAGAAGGGCAAAACTCGCCAGCCGATGTTTTGCTGACCGTTGATGTTGGTCGTTTGGATGCCATGAAAAAAGCCGACATCTGGCAAGCCATCCCTGCGGATGTAACGGCAAACTTGCCAGCAGAATTTGTTGATCCAGACGGCGCATGGGCAGCATTGTCGCTACGCGCCCGCATCTTCTATGTCTCAAAGGACCGCGTTGAAGAAACAGCAATGTCTTATGAAGACTTGGCAGATCCGAAATGGAAAGGTCGCGTTTGTACCCGCTCTGGCCAACATTCTTACACCATTGGTCTGGTTGCAGCACAAATTGCCAATAATGGCGTAGAAGCGACAAAAACGTGGCTTGAAGACGTTCGGGACAACCTCGCCCGCAAACCAACAGGCAACGACCGTGCACAAGTTAAAGCGATTTATTCTGGTGAGTGCGACATTGCAATTGGCAACACTTACTATATGGGCAAAATGGTCACCAACGACAAAGAGCCAGAGCAAAAAGACTGGGCCGCTTCTGTTCGCTTGATCTACCCGGGTGCTGAGCAAAGCAAAACCCACGTGAACATTTCAGGTGTTGGCATTGCGAAAAATGCACCGAACCTTGAAAACGCGAAGAAATTCATCCAGTTCCTTTTGTCAAATGATGCACAAGCCATCTATGCGGAAACCAACTTTGAGTTCCCAGTGGTGCCAGGTGTTGCCTCTTCTGACTTGGTTGCAAGCTGGGGTGAATTGCACGCCGACACATTGCCGCTTGCATCAATTGCTGACAAACGCGACGAAGCCAGCAAATTGGTGGACGAAGTTAAGTTTGACGAAGGCCCACAAAACTAGGCTTTGCACAAATTCCAAATCCGCTATACCAAGACAGGGATAGCGGATTTGATTGGAGAAGAATGATCGCTTGTCAAAGCGGCAAAGCTCACAACTTTATTGCAGGCGCGATTTCGCGCCTGTCTTTTGTTGAGCTCATTGTCATTTTTTCTATGGCCCTGCCAACTTTGGCGCTCGGGTGGCTTGCGGTTGGCGCCTTTGGCACTGAGGGCGGCTTGTTCTCGCGCATGTTGCCTGTTGCCTTAAGAGAGACGGGACTCCTTCTTCTTCTCGTTGGCTTGTTCACCGGGTTCATTGGCCTATTCAGCGCGTGGCTTGTTTCTAGTTTTGAGTTTCCGGGACGAAAATTGTTTGAATGGGCGCTGATTTTGCCCATCGCCATTCCCACCTACATTTCTGCATATGCTTGGGTTGAAGTGATGGATTTCACCGGCCCGTTGCAAACCGCCATCCGCATGCTGACCGGCGCCACCTCAATGCGCGATTATTGGTTCCCTGATTTTCGCACGATCGGCGGCGCGGCCTTTGTGATGAGCCTTGTTTTATACCCCTATGTTTATCTGAGCTGCCGTGCGTTCTTTTTGATGCAATCTGGCGTTTTGGTTGCCGCCAGCCGCACCCTAGGTGCGGGGCCATGGCGCACGTTCCGCGATGTGATATTACCACTGGCGCGCCCTGCCCTGATCGTTGGGGTGTCACTTGCCTTGATGGAAGTGATCAATGATGTGGGGGCCGTTGAGTTTTTCGGCGTCAACACGCTCACCGCCATTGTTTATGCCACATGGCTGAACCAATCCAACCTGCCCGGCGCAGCGCAATTGGCGGTCACCACCGTCATCATTATCGCTGGATTGATCTGGCTTGAGCAGCATGAACGGCGCAAACTCGACTATCTCACCAAGCGCGATAGCCGTGTGCCACCTTCCCGCTCCAAACTGCCGCCCATCGTTGCCGCTGGCGCCTTGGTATTCTGCATGAGCATTGTAGGCCTTGGTTTTTTGGTCCCCGTTTCCGAACTGATGTCCACCGCAATGGTTAGGGTCATGCGCGGCGTGATCGGCGCTGAGATATTTGAAGCGCTTTGGACCACCGTCTGGCTGGCCCTTGTGGGCGCGGCCATTTGTGTGGCAATCGGCTATTTTACGGCCCGACGCATGGTCAATGCAGATGGCAGCCGCAACCTTTCCTATCTTGCCACTTTTGGCTATGCGGTGCCCGGCACTGTGCTGGCGATCGGCGTTTTGGTACCGCTTGGGTTCCTAGACGGTGTGATCAACGACGCGACCCGCGCTTGGTTTAATGTTACCGTTGGTTTGATCCTTTCGGGTTCACCCATTGCCATCCTTTACGCCTATTCTGTCCGATTTCTCACCGTCAGCCACAACTCACTCGAGGCGGCCATGAAAAAGCGTGGCGTCAATTTGCTCGAAGCAGCCCATGTGTTGGGCGCGAACCGCTGGCGCTCCCTAATTGAGGTTGACCTGCCCACCCTGCGCCCCGCGCTTGTGGCAGCGCTGACACTCGTATTTGTCGAATGCATCAAAGAGCTACCCGCCACCCTATTGTTGCGTCCCTTGGGGCTAGAAACCCTTTCGACCTATGTTTACGCCGAAGCGAGCCTTGAGAACTTTGAAAGCGCTGCCGTGCCCGCCTTATTGATCATCACCATCGGCTTGGTACCCGCCATTTTGGGCGGCAAAATGCAGAGTGGTGAGCGGTAAGGTTAGGCTAGCGTTGGGCTTTTGTTCCGCCAGTTGTTTTGTCAGGTCTGGTTTGAGCACAGATTGCGCATTCATCAGGGTGCGGCGAATGATGGCTTTTCCAACGGTCAAAACGTCTGGGCTGCTGCTCGACTGCGCAAACCGTCACTTTTTGGCAGGAGCCGAAAGAGATGCGGAGTAATCAGGAAGCCTATTGCCAACCAGCTTAGGCGTTACTAGATTGCCCAAATGAAAGATTTTGATCTCAATCGTTTCGCCGTGATTGCTGACATTCACAGTAACTCTGACGCTTTGAAGGCTGTCCTGCAGGACATCTCGGCACAAGGTATCAGAAGCGTCGTCAATCTTGGGGATCATCTGAGTGGCCCAATGGCTGCTCGTGAAACCGCAGAACTACTTTTGGATCATGAAATGCCGTCGATCCGAGGCAATCATGACCGCTGGCTTGTTGAGAACAAGCGCGAGGACATGATCTCGATTGATGGGGCCGCTTTCGACCAACTTGACGCCCGCCACTTGGCCTGGCTTCGGGATTTGCAGCCGACGCTCTGGCTGTCTGACGATATATTCGCCTGTCACGGAACTCCGAGTAGCGACACAGCTTATTGGATGGAGGAGGTTTCGCCGGAGGGCGAGGTTGTTACCAGGTCACGGGATGCAGTCTCATCCGAGGCATCTGGGATCAAGGCAAGTCTTATGTTATGTGGTCACACGCATCTTCCCCGCCGGATGGACCTACCCGATGGCCGTATCATCCTGAACCCCGGCAGTGTTGGGTGTCCTGGCTATATTGACGACACCCCAGTGCACCATGTGGTGCAGACGGGTACTAGTGCGGCGTGCTATGCGCTGGTCGAGAGGGCGAAAGTCGGATGGACGACGACTTTCCGACACGTACCCTACGATCCGAACAGGATGATTGAGTTAGCGAAGACTGCCAATCATCCCAATTGGGAAAGTAGACTGGCGACGGGCTGGGTTAACTGAGGCTGCTACTCCCCTAAACCGGCCATTTGGGCAGCGGCAGCTCCGTCCGCAAAACCGACTTTGAAACAACTTGCCATCAGACCAATCGAACGATTAGCCCCCACGATACAGAATTTCAAACCTCCAAAACTCAACCGCACCTCTTAAGCAAAAATACTGCATCACGAAGCTTTCATCCCCACCAACCAAAGTTGGCTTTTGCAAATTGCGCTAATTCCGCTAGAACTAGGTTCAGGTTTGACCCACACAAATCAGGGATGAGAAACAGTGCAAATTATTGAAAAGACGGTCAAAAAAACGCTCCTAGCAGCGTCGATTGTTGGCCTTTCCACATTTGGTGCTTTTGCCAGCGACATTCGTGTCGGCATGGTGCTGGAGCCGCCTCACCTTGATCCGACCGCTGGCGCAGCCGCTGCGATTGATGAAGTTGTTTATGCCAATGTGTTCGAGGGTTTGACCCGGATCGACCAAAATGGCGGGGTGCAGCCTTCGCTTGCCACGTCTTGGACCATTTCGGACGATGGTATGACCTATACATTCACGTTGAAAGAGGGCGTCACCTTCCATGACGGCACCGGTTTTGATGCTGACGATGTGGTGTTCACCTATGACCGTGCGCGCGCTGAAGATAGTACCAACGCGCAAAAAGGCATTTTTGCCCCGATCACCTCT
>NZ_CAKZPW010000082.1:0-3560 GCF_937139385.1 uncultured Maritalea sp.
GTTCCTCGCGCCCGATATTGTGCAGTCGATAATGCAAGGCAAACAGCCAACGGACTTGACCTCCAACTATTTGGTGCGCCATCCACTCCCAGCTGATTGGCAACAACAGCGCAAGACTATCAAAACGCTTTAGCCCGCAAACGATGCAGTAATCCCAAACCTGTCAGCACCGAAATCAACAAAAGAGACTTTTGGCTATACAGCTCCATTTGCGGGTCGACACCAACGTCTCGTTACGCAAACGGGATCGCTAACGCGCTGAAATAGCGCGAGAATTCGGAGGAATGCTGAGAGTCGTCGGGAAAATTTGAAAAGATGGCTGGGGCGCCAGGATTCGAACCTGGGATGGCGATACCAAAAACCGCTGCCTTACCACTTGGCCACGCCCCAACAAGAATTGTTCAGTGAAGTTTTTATGACTGAACGATGCGGTCTATACGCGTTTTGAACTCAACGTGCAACCACCCAATTGGCGGTTTTTTAAAATTTTCCGCGAAAAAGTGATTTCGTATGTTTGAAAACGAAAAACAGGGGCAAACCTACCTTAGGATTCAATGTTTTCAAATAGATATCAAGGCATTTGGCGAATAGCACAACGCGCCAAGGTGAATCCATTTGCGAGCACATATGGTTTCTTTTGATATAGCCTATCTCCGCATGCCATGTTTTGGACGCCTGCTTGCAGGACCAATAGTTTCCATCTATTGCATATGATGAGATTCATTGATCCATATTGCCACCAAAGAGCAAATTTTCCCGACTATGCAGACGCAAACCGCGCCAACTTACAATACTGACTTTACGCCTCCAATTGGTGTGCCCGAAATTATTGCGCCAGGTATCATGCGTGTGGTCGCACCCAACGCCGGCCCGTATACATTTCAGGGCACAAACAGCTATATTGTTGGATTTGACGAGGTTGTTGTTATTGATCCGGGCCCAGAAGACGATGATCATTTTGCAGCTTTGCTGAGCGCAATCGTTGGGAAAAAGTGCAAAGGTGTGCTGCTTACGCACACGCATCGCGACCATTCAGCGCTGGCACCTAGGCTGGCGAAAGCCCTTGAGGTTCCTTTGATGTTTGAAGGCCCACATCGCCCCTCCCGACAGCTCAAAATGCTTGAAAGAGATCCCCTAAAGCCGTCCGGGCACTATGGGCTAAAACCCGAGTATGTTGTGCGCGACGGCAGCAAGATCGATTTGGGCGAAATCGGTTTGATTGTTCATACCACCCCTGGCCATTGCGCCAACCACATTGCTATTGGCATCGAGGGCCGTAAGGAACTATTCACGGGAGACCATGTCATGGGATGGTCTTCTAGCTTGATCGCCGACCCCGACGGGAGCCTTGAAGACTATTTTGCCTCCCTCGAGAAAGTCATCCATTT
The DNA here is from genome assembly GCF_937139385.1 of uncultured Maritalea sp. NCBI lineage: Bacteria > Pseudomonadati > Pseudomonadota > Alphaproteobacteria > Hyphomicrobiales > Devosiaceae > Maritalea > uncultured Maritalea sp. The sequence goes on from NZ_CAKZPW010000082.1 coordinate 1,389, forward strand.
GCCCCACACCTGCTTTCTGCCTGCACACGGCGGTCCAATTAAAAATGGGCCGGAGTTCGCAAGCCAACTGCTTTGTCATCGGCAGGCAAGAAATAAACAGATTATTGCAGCGTTGGGGAGTGGCCCAAAATGGACTTTGTCATTGCTAAAAGAAATCTATCCGGACATTCCCATAAAGGTAAAACCCGCAGCTTTGCTTACGCTGAATGCGCATCTGCAGTACCTTGCTGCGCACAGTGAAATTGAAGCAAGTGGCTTGTTTTGGGCGAAGCGTTATTCAGCAAAGATGTGACGGATCGACGCTTGTGACATTGGAGCGCCCCAGTCAAAATGAGCATCCACTACAATGTTTAGATTGATGCCAAATTATGGGGATGATCATGGCCAAACCTGACCAACTGCCTTCCGACAGTTCATTGCAGCAATATTACTCGCCTGGTGATTTTATGGATAGTTACTCATCGAGTTTAAAAGAACGTCCAGATTTGCTCGATTGCGATATCCGATTATTGGCCGAGCAGATCGGCAATATTGAGATCGATTGGGCGGTCAATTTGCTGAAGCTGCGCAATATATTGATGCAGCCTTTCCGCCTCAAATCGACCAAGGATCTGATGGATGATGCGCAGGTTCCTCCCCTTGAAAAAACAATCGGCGACCGCGTTGCTTTTTTCAAAATCTACAACATCAGTGAAAATGAGATTATTCTTGGTGAGGATGACTGGCATCAAGACTTTCGTGTGTCTCTCTATCGGACCAGCGCAGCAAATCCGCGTGTAATCATGACCACAATTTGCAAACGACATAATGCTTTTGGTTATGCTTACCTCGCCGCAATTTTGCCTTTTCATAAGCTGATCGTGCGCTCAACGCTTGAAGCAGGTATAAAGAAGGCAATTACAGCGAATTAATCGGCAATTTGGCGTTCCGGTGTCGATGCGACGAGCTCGTCTAGTGTGAGCAAGAAATTCTCAATTCTGGCGCTATTCGCTCCATAGTCGCCACTGCCATAGCGCGAGGCAGACCGCACATTAACAATGACCAATTGGGCCGTTGCGCGTGTGCTTATTGTGACGTCATCCACAAACCCCAGCAGAGACTTGGCTTTGTAGAATTGGTGTAATTCCGCGGCACTTGTTTGTGTTTGATTGAGCTTGCTCCAGCCCATATTCGATGCTGCTTGGGAAATAAGATCCAATGCGGTTTGTTCATCCAACCTATATTGGCGCGTTCCGGCAAATCTGTATTTTTGTCCATCAATCAGTGTAGCAACAGGCGCATCTGCACCATTCGCGCGCCCTTGGATGGGAGTAATGAGTGGAGCCGTAGAAACGTCGTTGATATTTGGAAACTGGCTGGACATAACCGCCATGAACATCAAAAAAACGATGGCAACGGTTCCCACCAACAGGCCGCTTGTGGATTCTCGCCAACCAGCATCGCCGCTATACCACAAGCTGATGTAGCCGATCAGTCCTAGGATGAACGAGAAAAGCGCCAGTGCAATGGCAAGGATAATGCAGGCAACGAAAACAGAACTGGCAAGCACCCCAACATAATGCAATGCAATGGCCAACAAGACGAGCGGCAACACAGGGCGCGCCATACGCGTCGCCCATATTGCCCACCCAGATGTTCTGATGAAAACGCGCATATAGTCCTAAATATCTAAGTTCATTTAGACATTAAGGGAAGAGGCGCTGTCTTGTCCAAGGTTGGTTGGAATTTTCCCGTGTAAATCGCACCCTGTCATGTAAGCGATACTCTCCATCGCACCAGAACTCGATTTCAATTGGTTCAATTGTGTATCCGCTCCAATGGGCTGGGCGCGGCACATCTTCGCCATATTGCGCTTCGAATTGTGCAACGCGGTCCATTAGTTCTTGCTTGGATTGAAGGGGACGCGATTGCTCAGACGCATGGGCACCAATGCGCGAACCCAGCGGGCGGCTTTTGTAGTATGCGTCAGCAACTTCGGCAGAAACAGGCACCACAGCGCCCCGAATGCGCACTTGCCAATTAAGCGACTTCCAGAAAAAGCCAAGGGCAGCCTTTGGATTGGCGGCGCTTATGGCCGCCCATGCCTGGGTGCTAGAGGTCGTGCGTTATGTCGGTGCCGCCTACCTAATGTGGCTGGCGTTCAAAGCGGCGCGTAGCGCCATCGCGGGCAAC
>NZ_CAKZPW010000083.1:0-5295 GCF_937139385.1 uncultured Maritalea sp.
TGCTGTTGGTGAAGTTTGCTTCAACACAGCCATGACCGGCTACCAAGAGATCCTCACAGATCTTTCCTATGCGGGCCAAATCATTACCTTCACTTTTCCACACATCGGCAATGTGGGCACCAACGACCAAGATGTTGAAACACCTGAGCATGCAAGCGACACAGGCGCTAAAGGGTGTGTGCTAAAAGCCGACATAACCAACCCATCAAATTATCGGTCAACACAGCATTTGAATGCTTGGCTGAAAGAAAAAAACATCATTGGTATTGCCGGGGTCGATACACGTGCCCTCACCTCCTTTATCCGCGAAAACGGTCTAACAAATGGCGTAATCGCCCACGCACCAGACGGTGTTTTTGATGAAGAAGCGATTGCAAATGCCCTTGCTGGCTTCAAGGGACTAGAACACGCAGACCTTGCAGCCGACGTATCTACCGCCAAAACTTATGAGTGGAAACAAGATCGCTGGGTTTGGAACGAAGGCTTTTCGCCCGTCGACAATCCAAAGAACCACATTGTAGCTATCGACTATGGTGCAAAGGCAAACATCTTGCGCTGCCTCGCACATGAAAGTGTGGCGGTGACAGTGGTGAGCGCTTCAACACCAGCCAAAGACATTTTGGCCCTCAACCCAGATGGCATTTTTCTGTCCAATGGTCCTGGTGATCCTGCAGCAACGGGTGAATATGCGGTTGGTATCATCAAGGAACTGATCGCCAGCGAAAAACCAATCTTTGGCATTTGCTTGGGTCACCAACTATTGGCTTTGGCTTTAGGCGGCAAAACAGTCAAAATGCACCAAGGCCACCATGGCGCAAACCACCCGGTTAAAGACCTCACAACAGGCAAAGTGGAAATCACATCGATGAACCACGGCTTTGCCGTGGACGCAGACAGCTTGCCCGCTGGTATCGCACAGACACACATTTCTCTGTTTGACCAATCAAACTGCGGTCTAGCGGTTGAAGGAAAACCCATCTTTTCGGTACAATATCACCCGGAAGCATCACCGGGCCCGCACGACAGCCACTATTTGTTCAAGCGTTTCTTGGACAATGTGCGCGGCGTAAAAGCGGACGCGTAGGTTTAGAGCAACTGCTTCAGATTAAGAATGCCCTGCCAAATGGCAGGGCATTTTTTTTGGCTAAAGCCGTTCAGCACCAAATGTATCGCATTGCCCCACATTGCCACTTTTATATCCACGCTCAAACCAGCGTTGGCGTTGTTCTGATGTGCCATGGTTGAAGTTCTTTGGCACCACAAACCCTTGGCTGCGCATTTGAATGGCGTCATCACCAATCTGTTCTGCCGCATTTAGCGCTTCTGCAATATCACCGCGTTCGAGCAAGTTCATTTCCCCAACAAAGCTCGCCCACACACCCGCGTAACAGTCTGCTTGCAACTCCACCCTTACAGAATAAGCATTGGCTTCGTTGGTGCTCATGGCGCGACGTTGCTTGTTAAACTCTGGCAAAACCCCAGTAAGCTGCTGCACATGATGTCCCACTTCATGTGCCAACACATAGGCCTGCGCAAAATCTCCACCTGCCCCAAACTGGCGGCGAAGCTGATCGTAAAAGCCCAAGTCTAAATAGATTTTTTCGTCTGCAGGGCAATAAAACGGACCCGTTTGCGCACTTGCTGTGCCGCAAGGCGAGCTGGTTGAACCAGAAAACACAACCAAAACCGGCGCGCGATAGTTCATATCATTTTGAGCAAAGACCTGCGTCCAAAGCGCTTCTGTTTCGTTCAGGTTGACCGCAACAAAGTCAAACAATTCATCTTTCCCCGCATCAGGCAATGGACGGGTGTCAGAGGGCCGATATGTGGTACCGCCACCGGTTGAAATAGTACCATCAAGCAAACTCATCGGATTGATCCCGAGGGCCAGAGAAATCACAACCACAACAACCAGCATCAACAAGCCACCAGCGCCGCCCTTGCCAGCACGGCCACCCGGCATTGGAATGCGCACGCGGCGTCCGGTCGAACGACCAGAAGCACCTGAACGCTTGCCGCGACGGTCTTCAATATTTGAACTGCGATCCCGACCTTGCCATTTCATGCGCTCATATCCCCTTTTAAACTTTGTCGATCATCTAACATCACCCCCTTAGAATACAAGCCCTTTTGCACGCATCCGGGAAACCCCATTTTCACAAAACTGTCGTCCAGTTGCCGCTAAACCGCAACACATCTGATCTAGCACTAAGCCATCAATAGCGGTTGGATCCCATGCACAATAAATACATTTTACCATTTGGTCTAAATATGACACACTCCGCTCGTCGCTTGCATACTCAGCGACCAATAGGTGGTGAAGCGCAGATAATAGCGCTCGATATTTCGGAACATTCCGCCCCACCAATAAGTGCGCCGATCCAACCGCACAAATTCAACATGACATAAGCGGAGGACTAAAATGTCACTTCTAAATTCAATTTCAAGACGTTCCTTTTTAGCAGGAACCGCCAGCGCAGGTGCACTCATTGCAATGCATCCATTTGCGGCAATGGCTTCCAGTTCACAGGCGCATTTGCGCTTAATGGAAACAACCGACATTCACGTGTCGATTTTCCCTTATGACTATTACGCAGATAACCCGAACGACACCATGGGACTTGCCCGCACGGCGACACTGATTTCCAACGTGCGCGCAGAGGCAACCAACTCGATGCTCGTGGACAATGGCGACCTCATTCAAGGCAATCCGATGGGTGACTATGTCGCTTATGAACGAGGGTTCAAAGAAGGCGATCTGCACCCCATGATTGCTGCAATGAATACCCTTGGCTACGACATAGCAACTGTGGGCAACCACGAGTTCAACTATGGCCTAAGCTTTTTGGATAAAGCGCTAGCCGGGGCTTCGTTCCCCTTCGTAAGCGCCAACATTGTCATGGGCACTGTTTTGGGCGAAGACCCAACCAAAGACAAAACCTTGTTCCAGCCGTATAAGATTTTGGAAAAAGAAATCACAGATGGCGCAGGCAACAAACGCCCAATCAAAATTGGCTTCATCGGCTTTGTCCCACCACAAATCATGGTGTGGGATTTCCAACATTTGAACGGCAAAGTCACCACGCGCGATATCGTTCAAACCGCAAAAGCCTATGTGCCACAAATGAAAGAACAAGGCGCAGATCTGATCGTCGCTCTTTCTCACTCCGGCATCGACGGCTCGGGCCAAACCGATATGATGGGCAACGCTTCGCTTTATTTGGCGGGCGTTGAAGGCATTGACGTTGTGTTCACCGGCCACCACCACAATGTTTTCCCAAGTTCGCAATATGACGGGATCGAAGGCGTCGACGCAGCTAAAGGCACATTGATGGGCAAACCGGCTGTCATGGCTGGCTTCTGGGGTTCACATATGGGGCTCATCGATCTGCTTATCGAGCATGATGGCAACGAATGGAAAATCGTGTCCCACACATCAGAAGCGCGTCCAATTTCGGAACGTATCGATCGTAAGGTCAACCCACTGGTTGAGAGTGACGCAGCGGTTTTGGCCTCCGTTCAAGCTACGCACGACCAAACGCTTGAATATGTGCGCACTGCCGTTGGCCAAACGGATGCGAAATTACACTCCTATTTCGCTCTTGTGGCAGATGACCCTTCCGTGCAAATCGTATCCCAAGCACAAATGTGGTACACAGAACAAATGATGCGCGGCACCCAATGGGAAGGCTTGCCCATTCTTTCTGCAGCCGCTCCATTTAAAGCGGGCGGTCGTGGCGGTCCTGATTATTACACCGATGTTCCAGTTGGCCCAGTAGCCATCAAAAACGTGGCTGATTTGTACCTCTATCCAAACACCGTTCGCGCGGTTGAAGTAACCGGTGCAGGCATTAAAGAATGGCTTGAGCGCTCAGCTGGCATTTTCAATCAAGTCGAAGTTGGAAAAGCAGATCAACCATTGGCTGATCCTGATTTCCCATCTTACAATTTTGATGTGATTGATGGCGTGACGTACAAGATCGACATTTCACAACCATCAAAGTATCCACCGCGAGGCGGCGACGCGATCAACCCTGATGCAAACCGCATTGTTGATCTGCGCTACAATGGTGAACCAATCGACATGAACCAGAAGTTCGTTGTGGCCACCAACAATTACCGCGCAGGCGGTGGTGGGGCATTCCCAGGTCTTGGAGAAGATGTCATCATCTTTGTTGGCCCAGATACCAACCGTGACGTGCTCGTGCGGTACATCGTGGAAAAAGGCACCATCAACCCAAGTGCAGATAGTAACTGGTCACTGGCGCCATTGCCGGGCACTTCAGTGTTGTTTGAAACTGGCCCGAAAGCAAAAGACCATATCAGCGACGTCACAGCGGTCAACATCGAATATGTTGGCGAAGCTGAAAGCGGATTTGGTCAATACCGCATCAAACTTGACTAGGACGATTGGAGGGGTGCAATCCCCTCCTCTCTAACTTGATATCACACAAATCTCAGAACGGGTGAGGAAGCGCTTTTCTCGCCCGTTGTCGAGGGAAAACATGCCCCCGCGACCTGGCACCACATCGATGATTAAGTTGGTGTGTTTCCACACCTCATATTGATCTCCGCCAATGTAAAATGGTGCGCCGCCGATTTCGCCTAACAGCACATCATTGTCCCCGAGCAAAAAATCACCTTGCGCATAACACATGGGCGAAGACCCATCACAACACCCACCCGATTGGTGAAACATGATCTCGCCGTGGTCGGCTTGAATTTCAGCGATCAGCTCCAATGCAGCCGGTGTAGCTGTCACTTTCTCGCTCATTTGCCATCCCCTAAAATAAAAGAGGCCGGTTTGAAACCGACCTCATGCATGCATTGGATCAAAAGAAGCCAAGTTTTTGCGGTGAATAGCTTACCAACATGTTTTTGGTTTGCTGATAATGATCGAGCATCTTCAGGTGATTTTCTCGCCCAATGCCAGACTGTTTATATCCACCAAACGCTGCGTGAGCTGGGTAAGCGTGGTAGCAGTTTGTCCACACACGACCCGCCTGAATGGCACGGCCAAAGCGATAGCACGTGTTCGCCTCACGGCTCCACACACCAGCACCAAGCCCATAAAGCGTATCATTGGCAATCGAAAGCGCTTCTTCATCATCCTTAAAGGTCGTCACAGAAACAACGGGCCCAAAGATTTCCTCTTGGAAAATCCGCATTTTATTGTTGCCCTTAAAGACGGTTGGTTGAACGTAATAACCGTTCTCCAAGTCTCCACCCAAATGGGCCTGACTGCCACCGGCCAGCACTTCAGCGCCTTCTTGTTTTCCAATATCAAGATAGGAG
>NZ_CAKZPW010000084.1:0-4719 GCF_937139385.1 uncultured Maritalea sp.
ATTATGCCTATTCCTTTTTGCGTGGATGATACTCATGAGAAGACACCTATTATGAAACAAAAAAAGGGGGGCCGAAAGGCCCCCCAAACACGCATCGTTAGACGCGCCCGCAAAGTCAATATCAACCGCTACCGGCAGCACCGACAAACTCAGGGTAGGCTTCCATGCCACACTCGGCCATATCCACGCCCTCGTACTCTTCCTGCTCGCTGACACGGATTCCCATGACGGCCTTGAGGATGCCCCAGACGATCAGGCTAGTGACAAAGACCCAGACAAAGATGGTAATTGCACCGATGATCTGGCCGCTGAAGGACGACCCGTCGTTCGTGACAGGCACCAACAACAAGCCCAGCAGACCAACAACACCGTGCACAGAGATTGCACCGACAGGATCGTCGATCTTCATCTTATCCAGTGCAATGATGGAGAACACCACAAGCACACCGCCTATCGCGCCGAACAGTGTCGCCTGCAAGGCAGTGGGTGTAGAGGGTTCAGCCGTGATAGCCACCAGTCCCGCCAGGGCACCGTTAAGCGCCATAGTGAGGTCGGCCTTGCCGAACATCATGCGCGCAACTATCAGCGCCGCAATCAAACCACCTGCTGCGGCAGCGTTGGTGTTCATGAATACGACAGCGACAGAGTTCGAATTCTCTACATCGGAGGTCGCCAGTACAGAACCACCGTTGAAGCCGAACCAACCCAACCAAAGAATGAACATGCCCAAAGTGGCTAAAGGAATGGACGAACCGGGCATAGGGGTGACCATGCCATTTTCGCCATAGCGACCAGCACGCGCACCAAGAAGAAGCGCACCAGCAAGAGCGGCCCAACCACCTACAGAGTGGACCAAAGTTGAACCCGCGAAATCTGAAAAGCCTATTTCGGCCAACCAGCCCGCGCCCCACTGCCATGAACCTGTTATGGGGTAGAGAATGCCAGTCAGAACAGCTGTGAAAATCAAAAACGGCCAGAATTTAATGCGCTCGGCCAAGGTGCCTGAAACAATCGAGGCAGTTGTGGCACAAAAGACCATTTGGAAAAACCAATCTGAGGCAACCGAATAACCGGCGCTCCCATCATCAGCACCGGGTGCTGGGAAATCATAGGGGCCAAAGCTACCCAAGAAGCCGCCATCAACACCTGTGTACATCAGGTTGTAGCCGGTGACCCAAAACATGATGCCAGCCACAGAATAGAGTGCGATGTTTTTCAGGCCCTGCATGGATACGTTTTTTTGACGCACCAATCCCATTTCTAGCATGGCAAAACCAGCGGCCATCCACATGACAAGGAAGCCGCCAACCAAAAAGAGCAGCGTGTTGAAGATTGAAATATATTCAGGGGCAGCCGCTTCTTGGGCGAAAGCGGGCACGCTAAGTGCGGCCGCCATTACCGGCGCTGTGAGCGCGAGGATTGTTTTTTTCTTATTCTTGATCATTTTTTGGACCTCCAAAATGTCCTTCAATCGGTTCAAAGTGCTTCAATGGCGCGTTCGCCAGTGCGAATGCGGATGGCATCGAGCAAGTCGAATACAAAGATTTTGCCGTCGCCGATCCGTCCGGAGCGAGCAGCTTCGGTAATGAGGTCGATGACATCGGCCAATTGGTCATCAGTCAGAGCGACCTCGACCTTGAGTTTGGGGATGAAGTTCACCGCATATTCAGCACCGCGGTAGATTTCCGTATGGCCTTTTTGGCGGCCGTAGCCCCGTACTTCGGTTACGGTCATCCCGTGAATGTCTTTAGCGCTCAATGCATTTCGCACGGCGTCTAGACGGGAGGGTTTGATGATTGCAGCGAGTAGTTTCATGAGCAAAATCCTTTACATGCGGCGTTTGACTTGCCCAAATAACAACAAGACTCGTGCCAACTTGTTTTGTAACCATCCAAGCGATTGAATTTGATGGAAGAATCAGGACCGGCGACTCAATTGGTCTATAGCGAAGCAATTTCACTAATGATTAAACAATGTGCATAATTTGCTCGGTGCTCAAAATTTAGTCATCCTGCGACAAAGCATATCTTGCTCGCTTGCTCAAAGGGTCTAAAATGGATAGCGGTGATTTGCGGAGTAAGAAGTTGGCGAAGAATTTGCAATTTGATGTGTTGATCGTAGGGGCGGGGCCTGTTGGTTTGACGTTGGCGTTGGCCCTAAAACAGTTTGCGCCAGGCATGCGGGTTGCCATCAACGATGTGCGACCGCTCGAGGTGCCACGCGACGAGCGGTCATCAGCCCTGGCGCTGGGGGTTACCTCTGTTTTTGAAGCGCTTGGTGTTTGGGACCAAATGATTGATGAGGCCGAGCCGATCAAAGGCATGAAAATCACCGATAGTGATCAGGCCGATATTCACCGTCCCTTATTCTTGCAATTTGAAGGGGATGTGAAACCGGGCAAACCATTTGCCCATATGGTGCCCAATCGGGTCACTCTGAAAGTCTTGATTGAGGCGGCCAAAGAATCAGGTGTTGAGGTTTTTGCGCCTAATAAGGCTGCGCGTTTTGAATTTAAGACCAGCGGTGTCGATGTGGTGCTTGAAGACGGTACGGGTTTAAGCGCTGCTTTGGTGGTTGGCGCGGATGGTGCGCGCTCGGCTCTGCGCGAGATGGCTAAAATCGACACGTTTGGGCATGATTATAAGCAGTCAGGCATTGTGACTACTTTCGCGCATGAGTTTGACCACGACCAAATCGCCTATGAACATTTTCTGCCCGCCGGACCATTTGCAACTTTGCCCCTGCCCAACAAACGCTCAAGCCTTGTGTGGACAGAGCGCACGCCCGACGTTCAGCAGTATCTTGATATGGATCTAGCGAAGGTGGCGCTGGAAATTGAAAAACGGATGGGCTCTTCTTTTGGCAAGGTAACTGTTGAAGCGCCTTTGCAAGCTTTTCCGCTAAGGTTGCAAATTGCCAAGAGCTTTATTGGTGATCGACTTGCTTTGATTGGCGATGCGGCACATGTGGTGCATCCGATTGCGGGGCAAGGCATGAATTTGGGCATCAAAGATGTGGCGGCTTTGGCTGAAGTTGTGATCTTGGCCATGCGACACGGTGAAGATATTGGCCATGAGGCGGTTCTTGAGCGGTATGAGAAATGGCGGCGTATGGATATTGGTCTGATGGCTGTGGCAACCGATGGGCTAAATAAACTGTTTTCAAACAATCTGCCGCCGTTGCGGGTCATCCGGGATGTGGGTTTAGGGGTCGTTGACCGTTTGCCAATTCTTAAAAACGCATTCATCGGCCATGCCGCAGCTGCGCAAAGCAATGGCCCACGTTTGCTTAGCGGTCGCCCAATTTAGGTTTTAAGCCTATTTTTGATTTGGATTGCGTTGCTCGGATTCCTCCAGCTGGCGGGCCTCATCCAAAATCAACAAGGGCACATTGTTGCGGATGGGAAAGGCCAGGCGAGCGGCATAGGAAATGAGTTCGGTCTTATCCTTGGACCATTCAAGCCGCGTTTTGGTGAATGGGCAGACCAGTATTTCAAGGAATTGGGGGTGAATATTGGGCTTTGTCGTGGTCATTGCATGGTGATGTTTGCGTCTTGGCGCGACATCTCAATTTCTGCAAAAGCCATCAGCATTTCCGCCCGCGTTGCCAATGTGTCTGCCTCAAGAAGCGCTTGGCGCCCTCTTGCTGCATAGGGGCTGGCCATTGAACATGTGTTGATGAGGTCTTCTAATCCCGCTTCATTGATCTCATCCCAATCCAATTCAAAATCAGCGAACTCGGCATAAGAGCGCAACAAATTGACAAAGCGATTGCGGTCGATATCATTTTCACCAAATCCGGCAATCAAATCTTGCTTGAAGGGGGAGGTGTCGATGGTGCCTGTGCGATAGGGTTTGTTGTTTAAAACAGAATCGCCCTTAAGGTTGAAACGGCAAAGGCCTGTTAGGCCGATCATATAACGTTCGTCGCCAACTTCTTCAAAATGGGTGATCCGGCCCAGCGTGCCGATGGATTGAAGTTGCGGGACTTCGCTTTCATCGTCCGCATTTTGCGGCTGGATAAGGCCAATCAGGCGATTGCTTGAAAGGGCATCGTCGACCAGTTCCACGTAGCGTTCTTCAAAAATGTGCAGAGGCAATACCGCGCGCGGAAACAGCAGAGCGCCGTCCAGCGGCAGCAAAGGTACGGTTTTGGCGGCGACAAGTTTATCGGCTTTTGAAGAACCCATTTGGCTATGTTACCTCAAATCAGCCTAGCTGAAAAGTACAGCGGAGAGCATTCGCCGACCTTTGACAGACGCTGGGTCCATTGGTCCCCACGCTTCAAACAGTTCCAAAAGCTTGGTTCGGGCACCGTCCTCATTCCATTCTCTGTCATTTTTGATAATGGCGACGAGGCTTTGTGCCGCTTTGAGTTTCTCACCGGCCGCATTATAGGCGATGGCCAAATCATAGCGCAATTGATGGTTGTTTGGGTCGGTTGCCAATTTCTGTTCAAGGGCGGTTGTGTCTTCCAGTCCCTCCGCTTCTTGAGCAAGCCCCAATGCCGTATTCAATTTTTGGTAGCTCTCAAGGTTTTGCCCCTCTTGGCTAACCGACAATAGTGTGTGCTGAGCGTTTTCCATATCGCCAAGTTTCACGTGAATCGCTGCAATGCCAATTATTGCTTCATCATTTGGTGTAATAGGTGCGGCAATAATCATAGTTGGCAATATAATAGATACTATAAGTATTTTGAATTGATATATTAAGAAACGCA
>NZ_CAKZPW010000085.1:0-3223 GCF_937139385.1 uncultured Maritalea sp.
CATGAGTTTGCTTCAAGTGGTCAAGGCGGCCCTGCCATTCGTGGCGGTCTTGATGGTGTTCTTGGTCATCGTTACCTATTGGCCAGCGCTTTCAACCGCACTGCCCTATGCGATGATGGGACCAGAAATCGTCACCCGATAACAAAGAACTTCCTCCCACCTAAAGGCGGCCCTCGGGTCGCCTTTTTTTTTCTCACACTGCGCACCGTTTGTTGATATGAATAGTGTCGCCACATCGCAATGAGATTAATGGCTCACGCGCGAAAACTCAGGTCCCGCAAAACGTCTGATGCACGCGTTCATCGGGCGCTGGTGGTAGCGTGTAGGCGTGGTGAATTGGCTTGTCCTCAAAAGGGGTCGCCAAAACTTCCATCAACTCGTGAAACAATGAAAAGTCGCCACGCGTTGCGGCTTGTATCATTGCTTCAATCCGGTGGTTGCGCGGAATGAAAGCTGGGTTCACTGATCGCATCATATTTTGGTCGATCCGTTTGCCCCCATCCGTATGGCGCAGCCAATTGTTGACCCAATCGGTGAGCGGCAATTGCGCCGCTCCAATTTCTGGGGCGGACAAGTCCAAGTTCGAAAGGGCACGGAACGTATTGGTAAAATCGGCGCGCGCCTGCTTCATCGTATCAAGCAATTCAATGGCGAGTTCATAGTCTCCAGATTGCTCTTCAACAATGCCGATTTTCTTGAGCAAACCGGTGCGAAACGCCAAGTCAAACTGGGCAGAAAATTCGTTGATCGCATCTTGGGCAAGCGCCAAAGCCTGGTCTTCATCTTCATGCAAAATTGGCAGCATGGATTGCGCGAGAACGCTCAGATTCCATTGGCCAATGCGCGGTTGGTTTTGATAGGCGTAGCGGCCCAAACTATCGATGGAACTAAAAACCGTTGCCGGGTCATATTGATCCATAAAGGCGCAAGGACCATAGTCAATGGTTTCGCCCGCAATGGAAACATTGTCGGTGTTCATAACCCCATGGATGAAGCCGATCAATTGCCAGCTGGCGATCAGATGGGCTTGACGCGATACCACGCGTTTGAGCAGTTCTAAATAGGGATATTCGGTCCCTTTGAGGTCAGGCTCATGCCGTTCTATTGAAAAATCGGCGAGCGCCATTAGGCCTTCTTTGTCGTCATGGGCCACAAAATATTGGAAGGTGCCAACGCGCACAAAGCTTTTTGCAACGCGCGTAATAATAGCGCCGGGCAATGGCGTTTCTCGGCGTACTTTTTCGCCCGTTGATACAGCGGCAAGGGCGCGCGTTGTGGCAATGCCCATGGCGTTCATGGCTTCAGACAAAACATATTCACGCAACACCGGGCCAAGCGCTGCGCGGCCATCCCCGTTGCGCGAAAAGGGCGTCGGGCCAGAGCCTTTCAGCTGGATATCGAAACGCTGGCCAGCCTTGTCAGTAACGTCGCCCAACAAAAGCGCACGCCCATCACCCAAACTTGGGTTCCAATGGCCGAACTGATGCCCCGAATAAGCCATGGCCAGCGGCACTGTGCCGGGCGGGGTCTGGTTGCCTGCAAAAATGGCAAGACCGGCCTCAGTGGCAATTTGTGTGGCATCCAGCTGTAAGTCTTCTGCCAATAGCTTATTGAACGCAATCCAGCTGGGTTTAGCAACCGGTGTTGCAGGTTGCTCAGCATAAAAGCGATCCGGCAGCTGTGCATAATGCGCGCCGAAAATTGGGGTGGTTTTGTCTAGCAATGTTAAGCCTACCTATCTCTTGATTGCTTGATTGCTTGATTGCTTGATAGCATTGTAGTGTTGATCGGCAAAATCAAAAGCAGGTGAGGCCTGTGTTTGCGCACGGTGCGTACCACAAATCGCATGATGCGCTAAACACACTCGTATGACCGCGCGCTCCGATTTGCTGCGCCTGCACGGGCGCGGCAAACGCTGTGCGAAGCGCCCAACGGCGGCGCAACAAAAAAGGCGGAGCCAAGCCCCGCCTTCTTCAAACTCAAAATCAATCTAACAACTAGGCAACGCCCAACCGCTTCTTGATTGATTCAACCGTCGCGCGTGGCGTCGCCGCCAGCAAGGTTTTGGTATATTCGTGCTGCGGGTTAGAGAAGATCTCTTCGCGTGTATTTTGTTCAACAATCTCACCAAAATACATCACCATCACCCTGTCAGCGATATATTTTACCACGGACAAATCGTGCGAGATGAAGATATAGGAGAGGTTAAACTCGTCCTGCAAATCAGCAAGCAAGTTCAAAATCTGCGCTTGAACCGATAGGTCCAAAGCAGACACTGGCTCATCGAGTACCAATATTTTTGGCCGCAACATCAAAGCCCGCGCGATAGCGATCCGCTGGCGTTGACCACCGGAGAACATGTGCGGATAACGTCCATAATGCACAGGCTCAAGCCCGACCTTTTGCAACATTTCCATAGCCCGTTCACGACGTTCTTCAGCGCCCATATTGGTGTTGATCACCAAAGGCTCTTCAAGCACTTCGCCCACTTTTTGGCGCGGGTTCAAAGACCCATATGGGTTTTGAAACACGATTTGCATGCGCTGGCGCATTTCAGGCGTTGGTTTTTGATCGGCAATATTAATGTTCTTGCCTTCAATTTCCAACTCGCCCGATGTTTGCGCATCAATCATGGTGAGGATACGTGCCAGGGTAGACTTGCCGCATCCACTTTCGCCAACGAGTGCCAGTGTTTCGCCTTCTTTGACATCAAAGCTAATGCCCTTGAGGGCGTGAACCACATCGCCCGCTTTGAACATTGACCCCTTGGTGACATAGTCACGGGTAATGTCTTTGGCTCTTAGAATTGCGTCGCTCATGATGAGGCTCCTTCTTGCTCGAAGGTATCTGCAAAGTCAGAAACCGTTGGCAACCGATCACCTTCTGCCCGCTCAGGCAATGCCGAAAGCAGCGCTTTGGTGTAAAGGCTTTGTGGGTTTTCAAACAGTTCAAGCACGCCAGCTTCTTCCATCTGGCGGCCTTTATACTGCACCACAACCCGTTGCGCGGTTTCAGCCACAACACCCATATCGTGGGTGATCATGATCAGTGCCATATTGTTTTGCTTTTGAATATCCAACAGCAAATCAAGAATTTGCTTTTGGATGGTCACATCGAGCGCCGTTGTGGGCTCATCAGCAATCAACAATTTTGGGCTACATGAAATGGCCATTGCAATCATCACCCGCTGGCATTGACCGCCAGAGAGTTGGTGCGGGTAGCT
>NZ_CAKZPW010000086.1:0-2640 GCF_937139385.1 uncultured Maritalea sp.
ACCAACAACTCGCCAAAGCCATGCGCGCCCTGTCACACCCGGCGCGCCTAGCAATTTTGCGCTATTTGTCAGATATAAGCACCCCATGCTGTGGGGATGTCATGACCTGCGTTGAATTGGCTCAATCAACCGTTTCTCAACACCTAAAAGTGTTGCGTGAAGCTGGGCTTATTGAGCGAAGAGGCCAGGGCACCAAAAACTGTTATAGCATATGTACCGAACGTCTAAGTTCTGTTCAGTCCCTCTTTGAGCGCACCGTGGCGCCACTCACGGTTAAGTCAGTTTCCCAAAAATCGGAGTAATCCATGGCTCTAGCGCCAACAGGTCGCACTGTTCCAAAAAAACAAACCGTGAACGCCGACGAAGGCTCTACGTTCACCACAATTAAAAACCTTTGGCCCTATATGTGGCCTTCCGATCGCCCAGACCTGAAAGCCCGCGTGTTGCTGGCTTTATTGTCGTTGCTTGCGGCGATGGGGGCAGCAACCTTTGCCCCATATTTTTACAGTCAAGTCATTGATTCCTTGGACATTGGCAATGGTGTCGAACAAGCCAAAATGATGGGGGTAACGCTAGCGGTTGCTTTTGTTGTGGCCTACGGTGTTGGCAATATCGTTGAAAGCTTGTTCATGCAGCTGCGCGATGTGCTGTTCGCTTCTGTTGGACAAAATGCGGTGCGCCAACTTGCCCGCCGTACCTTTGTTCATTTGCACGCCTTGTCTTTGCGCTATCACCTGCAGCGCCGTACCGGTGGCCTTTCTCGGGTTATTGAGCGGGGCACAAAGGGCATTGAAACAATCGTTCGTTTCACCATGCTCAACACGGCACCAACATTGGTTCAATTTGTCATTATCTCCACGATTTTCGTCTGGCGTTTCGGCTTGCCCTATCTCGGTGTTTTGGTGATCACCGTTGTTGGCTACATCTATTTTACGGTGAAGGCGAGCAATTGGCGCATTGGTATACGTCGCAAAATGAACGACAGCGACACAGATGCAAATTCTAAGGCCATCGACAGTTTGCTGAATTTTGAAACGGTAAAATACTTCGGCAACGAAGAAATGGAAGCCAACCGCTTCGATAAATCAATGGCAGTTTATGAAGGCGCTGCTATCCGCATGTGGACCTCGCTTGGGTTCCTCAATTTTGGCCAAGCGGTGATTTTTTGGCTGGGCATGATTGTCATTTCCATTATGTCCGTGAATAGCGTCCTCGCCGGTCAGATCACTGTCGGTGATTTTGTGCTGATCAATATGTATATGATGCAAATCTACCGCCCACTCAACTTCATTGGTTTCGTCTATCGCGAAATCCGACAGGGGCTGACCGATATTGAAAACATGTTCCAGCTACTTGATATGGACGCTGAAATCAAAGACAAGCCGAACGCCAAACCGTTGGATATCACCGGTCCCGTTCTTAAGTTTAATGATGTAAAATTTCACTATGATCCAGATCGTGAAATCCTAAAAGGTGTTAGTTTTGAAGTGCCTGCGGGAAAAACCATTGCGGTGGTGGGACCATCTGGTGCCGGTAAATCAACCATTTCTCGACTGATCTATCGCTTCTATGACGCCATTGAAGGCAGTGTAGAAATCGACGGGCAGGACGTGCGCGATGTGACGCAAAAATCACTGCGTGCAGCTGTTGGCATGGTGCCGCAAGACACGGTACTGTTCAACGACACGATTGCTTACAATATTCGTTATGGCCGCCCCGAAGCGACTGACGAGGAAGTGCATGAAGCCGCTAAACTTGCGCAGATTGCGGACTTCATTGAAGGCCTCCCCCAGGGCTACGAAACACCAGTGGGTGAACGTGGGCTAAAATTGTCCGGTGGTGAAAAACAACGTGTCGCCATCGCGCGCACCATTTTGAAAAGCCCACCAATTTTGATCTTGGATGAAGCGACGTCTGCGCTTGATACCCAAACTGAACGTGAGATTCAGTCCGCCTTGGACCATGTGTCGCAAAACCGCACGACGCTGGTGATTGCCCACCGGTTGTCCACTGTCATCAACGCCGATGAAATCATTGTACTGCGGGCAGGGGAAATTGCTGAGCGTGGTAACCACGAAGGCCTGTTGGCCCAAAACGGTCTCTACGCCCAAATGTGGAACCGGCAGCGTGAAGTTGATGAGGCCGGCGAAAAGCTTCGTCTCGCCCGGGAAACGGATACCGAAGGCTTTTTGGGTAAGCACGAAAAACACGAACCTTCGAACTAGTCTCTAGTGAATTACAATGAAGAGTTTCGGGCACGGTTTTTCAAAGCCGTGCCCTTTTTCTTTTGTCCTTGATCGATAAAAAATGGGGCGCGGTATTCCAAAATACCGCGCCCCAAACAAATCATAATAGCGAAACTGCTTATTCTGCAGCCTCAGGGGTTGGTCGCGACACAACGGTCACGCCGTGGCGTTCTTCGGTTACCAAATCACCCGTGATATATGCTTTTGCACTATCAGCGTTTGCTGGGATCTTTGCAGCCGCTGGTTGATCTGTAACCATTGCCTCTTCATCCACCGCTTCAGCGGCTTCAGCTTTCGCTGTTGCTTTTGACCGGCGCCAAGCCGCAAATGCGCGGAACGGGTAGGTGATCATTCCCCAAAGCCAGATGAGTTGGCTCTGCCAAATCGAAGGGGC
>NZ_CAKZPW010000087.1:0-8560 GCF_937139385.1 uncultured Maritalea sp.
GACACTGATAAGTGAAAGGAAGCGGATTGCTGAACGCGTGAACATCATTTAATTGGCTTTCTCACAAAAACTCGATTAACAAGACAAATAACGCATCTAAAAAAGGGGCGTCGGAAATCTGTTTAGCTGCCAAAGTGATAAGATGGCAAGATGCAGATGGAACTTAAAACTTCGACCTGTAGCAGAACCGACAACAGACTGATGATTTTCAACCCATTTCGCAAAGACCCATTCGCCGATGCTGCACTAGCTGCGTACAATATCATTGTGGCGCAATCTCGGCACCCAGAATTCTATTTGTCCCATGGCATTAAAGACGATGTAACCGGTCGCTTCGATATGATCGCATTACACATGACCCTGGTTTTCCACCGCCTGCACAAAGGCGACGAAGACCAAAGGAAGTTCGCCCAGTCGCTGTTTGATTTGTTCTTTAAAGATATGGACCGCTCTTTGCGCGAAATGGGCGTTGGCGATATAACCGTGCCCAAAAAGGTCAAAAAAATGGGTGAAGTCTTTTATGGCCTTTTGGGGGCGGTGAAGGACTCATATGAGAGCAAAGATGTCGCAACACTTGCTCTGGCGCTAAATCGTAATTTGTATAATGACGAAGACAGCACAAATGCGAACGTGCTGGCCCAATATGCGATTGGACAAATCGCCAACTTGGGCACTCAAAACCAAATCATTCGCGGAACAATCCATTTTCTGTCTCCCGAACAATCAATTGCCAGCATAAATGCTGAGGAACAAGAATGAGCAAGACCCAAGAATACACCATCGAACAACTATCTCTTTTGCTCGATATGGTGGTTCGTGTTGAAGAAGTGCCCACACAAGGGCGTAAATATGACTTTGCAGCCGACGAGCAAACGCTCAAAGTCCTCGCTCAACATTCAGCGGCCACCGAACTTACACAGTTTGAAGGGTTTGTCGAAATTCGACCGATTCGTGGGGGGCTGGAAGCCAAGGGCAAGTTGAAAGCGGCACTGCAGCAACCGTGCGTTGTTACGCTAGAACCGGTCGAGGAGCAAATTGATGTCGCTATCGAACGCATTTATTTGCGCGGCGAAGAGCCCGAGTTGGATTTGACCGCAAATGGCGAAGTCTTTGTGGATTTGGAAGTAGATGCGGACACAGAATGGTTCACGGCCGATAAAATCGATCTAAGTGATTTCATATACGAGCAGTATTTGCTAAACATTGATCCGTATCCAAAGAAACAGGGTGCTGAACTGCCAAATGTCAAAGATGACGAGGATTCGGGCGAACTGTCCCCATTTGCCGCGCTGGCGGCACTTAAACAGACAAAGTAATTAGTCGACAAAGGTGCAAAAAAGCTTGTATGCGGCTTATTCCTAGATAAGCTGCGCACGAGTTTTGCTAAAAACCAAAGCGAATATGGCAAAAAACATAACAATATCAGTCGACGCTATGGGTGGCGACAACGGGCCGGCGATCGTTCTCTTGGGCGCGAAAATGGCTCTTTTGGAGCGGCCAAACACCAAATACATCTTTCACGGGCGTGAAGATGAGCTGGTGCCTTTGCTCAAAAAATATCCTGACCTTCAAGCTGTGTCCGAAATCCGTCATTGTGAAAATGTGGTTTCGATGGACGAAAAGCCCAGTCAGGCCCTCCGCAAAGGCCGCGGCAAATCATCCATGTGGAATGCCCTGCAATCCGTTGCCGATGGGGAGGCCGACGCGGCCATTTCAGGCGGCAACACCGGCGCACTAATGGCGATGGCGACATTCTGCCTGCGCCCGATGGAAGGTATCGCTCGGCCCGCGTTGGCCGCGATTTGGCCAACCTTGCGCACAGAAATCGTTGTGCTCGACGTGGGTGCAACCGTAGGGTTTGATAAACAACAGTTGATTGACTTCTCCATTTTGGGGGCCGCCTTGGCCCGCGCGCTCTTCGATATGAAAGAACCAACTGTTGGTTTGCTCAACGTCGGCGTTGAGGAAGTTAAGGGCTTGGACGCGGTTAAAGATGCTGCCAAAGAACTTAAGTCACACACAGGGTGCGGTTACCAATATCACGGCTTTGTTGAAGGCGATGACATTGGCAAAGGCACAGTGGATGTTGTGGTAACAGAAGGTTTTACAGGCAATATTGCCCTGAAAACCGCAGAAGGGACCGCGCGACAGGTCGGCACTTATCTGCGCACCGCGCTCACCAACAGCTGGCTATCAAAACTCGGCGCACTCATTGCTTCGGGTGGCCTGCGCACGCTGCGTGACAAAATGGACCCGCGTAATGCCAATGGTGCTGTTTTTCTCGGCGTAAATGGTATCGTGATCAAAAGCCACGGCGGCACCGACGAAATTGGCTTTAAGAGCGCTTTGGGCATAACCTATGAAATGGCCAACAATCGATTGATGGATAAAATCGGTGACGGGCTGAAACAATTTGAAAAGCCAGCCGACAAGGCATCAAATGGCGACAATGAAAGTGACGAGGTAGCATCAGCGTGAGTGGGGTAAAATCAGTCGTGCGTGGGGTTGGGCATTATTTGCCCAAAAACGTTGTCACAAACAAAGATCTAGAGAAAAAAGTCGACACAACGGACGAGTGGATTGTTCAGCGCACGGGCATTGAGCAGCGCCACATTGCCCTAGAAGACGAACAAACATCGGATTTGGCGGTAAATGCTGCACGGAACGCGCTCGACGCGGCGGGCATCAATGCCTCTGAAATCGATTTGGTCATTGTTGCAACAACAACTCCAGACCGTACGTTCCCAGCGACAGCTGCATTGGTGCAAGAAAAACTCGGCATCACCCAAGGGTCTGCATTTGATATTCAAGCGGTATGCTCTGGTTTTGTTTATGCCGTTGCAACTGCAGATAGCTATTTAAAAAACGGTCTTGGCACCAAAGCGCTTGTTATTGGCGCTGAAACGTTTTCGCGTTTGCTCGATTGGGAAGACCGGACAACCTGTGTGCTATTTGGCGATGGCGCAGGCGCCATGGTGCTTGAAGCTGTGCCAACTGAGGCAGAAGGTGACCGTGGTGTGCTTTCAAACTGTTTGCGCTCAAATGGCGAACATTGGCGCAAGCTCTATGTTGACGGTGGCCCATCGCTAACTCAATCCGTTGGATTTGTGCGCATGGAAGGCAAAGAAGTGTTTCGCCATGCTGTTGGCATGATTTCGGACGTGGTTGAAGGCGCATTTGAAAAAGCAAATGTTGAGCCAAGCGATCTAGATTGGTTCGTGCCACACCAAGCCAATAAGCGTATTATTGACGGGGCTGGCAAAAAACTGAAAATTCCGGCAGAAAAAGTTATCGTTACGGTGGACAAACATGCCAATACTTCAGCGGCTTCAGTGCCGATGGCGCTGAGCATTGGGGTGGCTGATGGGCGTATCAAGCAGGGCGATCTTGTGATGCTTGAGGCCATGGGTGGCGGATTTACGTGGGGCGCGTCTTTGGTGCGCTGGTAAAGTGCAATAAGAGTTTGCGCTTCATCATTGACCAAGACAAATGTCGCATCTATGCTCGTTAACATATTGAAATGCATTGCGGAGTGGACATGGCAGGGAAAACACTAACACGTGCTGACCTCAGTGAGGCAGTTTATCAGCAAGTCGGCCTTTCGCGGGCCGAGTCGTCTGATTTGGTAGAGCGTGTATTGGATTTAATGAGTGATGCACTTGTCGCTGGGGAAAGCGTCAAACTGTCGTCATTCGGTTCATTTTTGGTCAGATCTAAGAATGAGCGGATTGGTCGGAATCCTAAAACCGGCGAAGAAGTACCGATTTTGCCAAGACGGGTTTTGGTGTTTAAGCCAAGCAATGTCTTGAAGTCCAAGATCAACGACAAAATGTTAAGCGCAAAATAGAACAATAATAGCGCTTAGCTAATACGAGGGTGGAACCGTTGGAAAAGTCGCCAGACGCTTTTCGTACCATATCGGAAGCGGCAGACGAGCTTGACTTGCCTCAGCACGTTTTGCGTTTTTGGGAAACACGATTTTCGCAAATCAAACCGCTAAAGCGGGGCGGTGGTCGTCGCTATTATCGGCCCGACGATGTGCAACTGCTGCGCGGCATACGATATTTGCTCTATGATGAAGGTTTCACCATCAAGGGCGTCCAAAAAATCCTCAAAGAAAATGGCGCACGCCACGTGATCACCATCGGTGAAACCGGGGCAATTGAGCCTGTGGTGCCCGTTGGTGGCAATGGCGACACGGCTGAACAACCTCAAATTGCAGCACCAGAAACATCACACGGCTCCGGAAAAATCGACACCTATTCGCGCGCACGACTAAACGAAGCGCTGCACGAATTGCTCGAGTGCAAGCGGCTTTTGGACAAAGCCACGGAAGATCCGTTTGGGTAGTCCGTTTATCTAACTTAGGCGATTTACACAGTTCTATTTTTGAATTTGGCTTAAATACTTTTGCGCAGCCAGGTTTAATGCCTGAGCGATTTCAAATACTTCTGCAGACGTGAATTCGAGTTTTTCGCCGACACTAAAAACCTTTGCCCGTGGGATCATTTGGAGTTCTATTGTGCCTCCATTTATGTACGTGGTGCCGAAGCTCAGTTTCGATCGTTTTTTCGTTTTATGATCCAGCACAAACAATTCAAAGGCTGGCCATTGTATGCGGCGCAAGCCTCCCTTTGCCGCTTCACCATCCTTTTCACTGACGATCCCATTTCTGTGAGATAAGCAATCTCGTACGTTCTTCAAACTACCGATTGCCCTTTCAATGTCTTCACTTAGCGACAAGGAAAACCGTTCCTTTAGCTTTGAGATTTTTCCTTTTGTGGGAGAAACACCATTAGATTTGAATTCATTCAGAAAAGCCTTCTCTGTGGCTTCAAGAGAGTCATGGAGTGTGCCGCCGATTGGGATGTGTCTGGTACCGCTTTGTGCAAGAAGTAATTTGAAGCAGAGATCGTCAAGGCAAAGCGCAAAAGTCTCAATACTATCACGTACCAAATAGAGGCGTTGAAAGTGTTGAAATCCTTCTACTAGGCCACCAATTTTGTTGGAGGGTGGTGTAGGTATTGCGAATCTTACGCTTTCCTTATTCCCAATTTCCCAGTGTTCTTGTGGTAGATGACTTATGCTTATGTTGTCTGCAATAAATAAGAAGTATTTTACTCGTCTAAAGCTTTGAGCAAATAGATTGAAGCTTTCGTTGGCCGATAAATTTAGGTTTATTCTTTTGGGAGATGCCATTTTCTAGCCAGTCAGAAATAACTAAATATAAAGCAAGGCAAAAGCATGTAGGTCGGAAAAGTAACAACCGGATATAAAATGGTCGGAGTGGCCAGATTTGAACTGACGACCCTCTGTCCCCCAGACAGATGCGCTACCAGGCTGCGCTACACCCCGACTGGGGCCTTGTTAGACAAATTCGCTGCTTTGCGCAAGTCAGTGTTGCGCTAATTTTGTGCGTTCTGACGGATCTGACGTTTTGCGCCTTAACACCAACTCCTATTTGCGGTAGCCATCTGCCATGTGTGATGGATATTGATGATGGCCCTGATTGAAAACACCGGAATTGACCGTGACAAACTGCTCGCTGCGCTAACGGCCTGGCCGGGGCTTGCGCGCGCTCAATGCACCCTGATCAACCATACAGAAAACGCTACCTTCCGCTTGGACTTGCCCGATGGTAGCAAGAAAATATTGCGCGTGCACCGCCCCGGCTACAATAGCGAACTTGCCATCACTTCTGAACTGACTTGGGCAAAGGCGCTGCGCACCGATATGGCGGTGCAAACCCCAATCGCCATTGCTGGTAATAATGGGCATTTGCTGCAATCAGCTCATGTGAGCGGGGCAAATGCGCCGCAGTTCATGGTGCTTTTTGAGTTTGAAGAGGGGAATGAACCCCAAGAAAATGAAAATCTTTCAAGAGCGTTTGTGGAATTGGGGCGGCTTGCCGCCACTGCGCACAATCATGTGCAACAATGGCAAATGCCTGTGAGTTTTGAACGGATGCGTTGGACGGCCAGCAGCATTCTTGATCCAAACGGGCTTTGGGGCGATTGGCGCAAAGCACCAGGGATGACCGAGCAGTTTCGATCGACCTTTGATCGACTTGATGCGTTGTTGCGCCAACGTTTAGCAGAATTTGGACAGGTCCAAGATCGGTACGGATTGATTCATGCCGATATGCGGTTGGCGAATCTGCTGGTTGATGGCCGTCACATCAAGCTGATCGACTTCGATGACTGCGGCTTTTGCTGGTACATGTATGATTTTGCAGCTGCCATTTCATTTATTGAAGACAGTCCAGAAATCCCAGCACTCAAGGCAGCATGGCTGCGCGGGTATCGCAAAGAGCGAACGCTTGCTGAGGCCGATGAAGCTGAGATGGACACGTTCGTTATGCTACGGCGTATGGCGCTAACCGCCTGGATAGGCTCGCATAGTGAAACGCCTTTTGCGCAAAGTTTGGCAGGCGACTTTGTTCGCCGAGGTGCAAAACTTGCCCAAGACTATTTGCTCAGGTTTGGTGCAGCTTAAGGCAACCGCCGGTCGTTCTGGCCGCCTTTATAGACATCATAGCCAGCCGAAACGCCCCAAATAATTCCCATCACCAAGAACAAATGGCGCCAGTGATCAATATCGATAATCGCGGCTTCAAGGATCAGCGGTAAAAATGTAGCGAACGCCGGGATCATCAACAAACGATTGGGTGAGGGGATGGCCATGGACACAACGGCGCGTCGCAATGTCATCAGAATCAGCCAAACAAACGCACCGCCGCCAAGCCATCCATAGTCCAAAAAGACTTTTAGGTAGGTGTTGTGCGGTTGCTCTAAAACCAACATTTGGTCAAATTGCCAGGGCCCGATGCCCAGCGGGTTATTCAACGCAAGCGCATATCCCCACGCCTGTCGGCCAAATCGACCCGTTTCACCACCGTCATAACTTTGAACAAGCGAAGCACGTTGCAAAAACAAGTCTGCGACTTGCGGGATCATCAACAAGCCCAAAATACCGAGGACCAGGGCGAAAATGCCCACGGCGGCCAGCCCGATCATCTTTATGCGTTCACGCGGCGTCGCTTCCAACAAGAAGTTGAGCAGATAGACAATGATAAATGTCAGCAGCAAGTGCCCCCATGCGCCGCGGGAGAAGGACACGAAAACCCCCACACAAATGATACCCAACCACAGGGCATTCATTGCCATTTTTCGATAGTCGCCCAAAAGGATTCGTTGCCACAAATAGGCAGCGGGCAACACCAAAAAGGGGCCAAATACATTGGGGTCTTTAAAGAAAGCTTTTGCGCGACCATAGCGCAGAAACAGATCCTTGCCGGGGATCAAACCAAGATATGCCAGCGTGCCAATAAGGGCGGCAAAAACAGCCGCAAATATATACGCCTTATTGATTAAACGCATACGTTCAAAGGGCTTTTCTGCAACAAAGTTGGCAACAAAATACCCGGTGATCAACAAAAACACCGTGACGGTGGTAAAGATCAAGCCCTTCGACAGCGTTGAATATTGCATCTGCAAAATGGCAACGAACGCGGGGGGAATGAACAACAAAGTTGCCATCAAATAGGTGTTGGTGCGCCGCGATATCGGCATGCCCGCCAACATGGCACAGGCAAAAACGGCCACAAATACCAACTCATAAGGGGACGGTTCAAACATAACCAGTGCCCCGCCAGCAATCCAAACCGGCACCAGCATCATCATTAGACGATGAGCGAGCGCAGAGCCGCTCACCCTAATGTTTTCGCCCACAAATGTTGTTTGAATTGACATGAGGATGGCCGCGCTAGTATGCGCCCTCGTTTTTGCTGACCAGCGAAATAGGGGTCATCAAGAGGATGTAGAGATCCAAGAAGATCGACCAGTTTTCGATGTAGTAAAGATCGTGATTAACCCGTTGCATGATTTTATCGACGGTGTCTGTCTCGCCCCGCCAACCGTTAATCTGTGCCCACCCAGTTATGCCCGGCTTCACCCGGTGGCGTGCAAAATAACCGTCCACAGCATCATGGTAGAGGCGGTCATCGGCCTTGGCCTGCAAGGCATGCGGGCGAGGGCCGCAGATTGAAAGCTCTCCGCGCAAAACATTGAGGAACTGAGGCAGCTCATCAATTGATGTTTTGCGAATAAAGCGGCCTACTTTTGTGACACGCGGATCATCTTTTGTGACCAGCTTTGTCGCTTTTTCATCCGACATTTCCGTGTACATAGACCGGAACTTGAACACATTGATCAATTCATTATTAAAGCCGTGACGCTTCTGTTTGAAGAAAACGGGGCCCTTGCTCTCCAACTTGATGGCAATCGCGGTAATCAGCATGATGGGGGAGAAAGCGACCAGTGCAACCGCTGCAACAACCATGTCAAACAACCATTTGGCGACAATATTCCAATCAGAGATTGGTTTGTCAGCCATATCAAACACCGGCACCTCACCCAAATAGGAATAGGCGCGAGACTTGAACTTCAGCTTGCTCATGTGCGCGCTTAGGCGAATATCAACGGGCAGCACCCACAATTGTTTGAGCATGTGCAACACACGTGTTGCCGCCGAAACGGGAAGGGACACAATAACCAAATCA
>NZ_CAKZPW010000088.1:0-2967 GCF_937139385.1 uncultured Maritalea sp.
GAAAACATAGCAGTGCGCTATGGTAGCAAGCAACTTCCTAGGATCACAATTTCTGCGGGAATTGCGATGTACCCAAATGACGGGAACTTGCCCCAATCGCTGATGCGATCAGCTGACGATGCACTCTATTACGCTAAATCGGCAGGCCGAAACCAAGTCGTAAAATGCTCGCAACTCAAAGACGACAAGATGTTTGATGAAGAAGATATTGGCGCGCTTTTTGAGTCATCCCAAGTTTCATAGCGGTTCAGTAAAATTGGATGGGTCGATCTATCTCCTTGCAAATGGTGAACAGTGGATTTGCTCCAACATATAAATTTCAAGGAGAGGACGACTGAATATATGATTGTTGTTCATCAAATCCCGACAGTGCAAGAATATTGCCAGATGCGCGCTGTCGCGGGCCTTTCGCCAAAATCAGAGAACGCCGCTGCCCGAGGGTTGCCGAACTCCCTATTTGGCGTATCCGTCCGAGATCCTTATGGAAATTTGCTCGCAATGGGGCGCTTGGTGGGTGACGGTGGATGCTTCGTGCAAGTCTGCGACATTGCTGTTCACCCGGACCATCAAGGCAAAGGACTTGGTCATCGTGTCATGCAAGAACTGATGGACTATATCGACCAGAATCTACCTACTGGAGCTTTCATCAACCTTTTTGCGGATGGCACTGCCAATGAGCTTTATAAGAAGTTTGGCTTTCACGAAACGGCGCCTAAATCAGTCGGCATGGCCAAATACGCGCAGTAAAAAACCGACGAGCGAACCCGTCGGTTTCAGTGTTCCAACAAGCTTGGCACGACTAAAGTGGGGACGTGCGCCAAACTCTTAAGAGTTGGAATTCTTTTTAGCGCCCAAACGCTAGAATTGAGCTGTTTCAGTGGATTCAGCCATAGCAGTTGTGGAGCTATTGCCTTGGCTAACCGCCATTGAAACCGCGTCAAAGTAGCTCGTGCCAACTTCACGCTGGTGCCGTGTTGCAGAGAAGCCGCGGCTTTCTGCGCCAAATTCCGCCTGTTGCAGTTCTGAGTATGCAGCCATGCCACGTTCTTTGTATCGGCTTGCCAAATCAAAGGTCGTGTAGCTTAGATTATGGAAACCGGCCAAGGTGATGAATTGGTATTTATATCCCATCGCGCCCAATTCACCCTGGAATTTGGCCATTTGAGTTTCGTCCATATGCTTGGCCCAGTTAAATGACGGCGAACAGTTGTACGCCAGCATTTGGTCTGGGAATTCCTTCTTAACGGCCTCGGCGAAACGACGTGCATCATCCAAGTTTGGTGTTGAAGTTTCACACCAGATCAGATCGGCATAAGGTGCATAGGCAAGGCCACGTGCGATGGCTGCATCAAACCCGCCTTTCAGGCGGTAAAAGCCTTCTTCAGTGCGTTCGCCCGTAACAAATGGCGCATCATACTCATCAACATCTGAGGTGATCAAGCGCGCAGCTTCAGCGTCGGTCCGTGCCATAATCAAGGTCGGTACGCCCAAAACATCGGCAGCCAAACGCGCCGCGTTCAATGTGCGAACGAATGTTTTTGTCGGCACCAAAACCTTGCCGCCCAAGTGGCCACATTTCTTTTCAGATGCAAGTTGATCTTCAAAGTGAACCGCCGCAGCGCCCGCTTCAATCATACCCTTCATCAATTCAAAGGCGTTCAATTGGCCACCAAAGCCGGCTTCCGCATCAGCGATAATCGGCGCAAAGAAATCAAGGTCGGTCGTTTCTTCGCCTGAAAGCTTTTCCATGGTTTGAATTTGGTCTGCACGCTGCAACGCTTTGTTGATGCGTTTAACAACAGCTGGAACACTATCAGCTGGATATAGGCTTTGGTCCGGATACATATTGCCAGAGTTGTTGGCGTCTGCCGCAACTTGCCAGCCAGAAAGGTAAATAGCCTTCAAGCCCGCTTTGATCTGTTGCACCGCTTGGTTGCCTGTAAAGGTGCCCAATGTTGGCACATAATCTTCAGTATGCAGCAGTTCCCAGAGCTTCTTCGCGCCATTTTCGGCCAAAGAGTATTTGATCGGCAAAGAACCTGCCAATTTGGCAACATCTTCGGGGGTGTATGTACGTGCAATATTGTCCCAGCGGTCAGGTGCCCACTCAGGGGTTGCGAATTGATTTTTGTTGCGGTCAAGCATGGCCATGATCCTATTTGAATTTTAATAAAGCTCCGCCGTCCCTTGGCGCGACCCAAAAGGATCGAACCAAGGAGCGTTGGAGGGTTAGAAGGGAAAGGGATTAAAGAGAGTAGATGGCGCTACTGCGCGAGGCTGCGTCGAAATGTTGCGGCAATCATAGGGTTGCCATCAAACATGTCTGTTGCGATTTCGTCGCCTTCGGCTAGCGAGAATTGGTGCTTGTCGACAGGACCCACAATCGCAAAGCCCAACTTATCAAGTCCTTTGGCTTTAAACTGGCGCATCGCGTCTGCAACGGTACGCGCAATAATGGTGATATATTCGTCTTGCGTGTTCTGCCGGTTATCGATTGTATGTGTCATGTTTTCCTCCGTCTCCCGGAACCGTTCCGAGAAGTGATGATGTAAAGATTTGACATTTAGCGCCGAAATGCAAGATAATTCGATAAATCAAGGTGTTAAGCTGTAAAGTTCAGTAAAGTACATCAGTCGTTTTTGTAAAGTCTTGTAAAGTTTACAAGCGCAGCGGGAGGCCAATATGGAAAAGTCCGGCCCACAAATAGGTGGTAAAATCAGGCGCTTACGGCGGCAAAAGCATGTCAGCCAGGCGGATTTGGCCTCAGCTCTGGGCATTTCCGCGAGCTATTTGAACCTGCTTGAACACAATCGGCGCAACATCACCGTGCCCCTGCTTTTTAAACTCGCCGGACATTTTGGTATTGAACCGGGTGAGCTGGTGGAGAGTGACGAAGGCCAATTGGTCGGAGATTTGATGGAATTGTTCGGCGATGACATTTTTGCCGATGCAGACCTGACCAACCAC
>NZ_CAKZPW010000089.1:0-8225 GCF_937139385.1 uncultured Maritalea sp.
TTCGGGCCAACACGATCCTTTCCGGCAAAAAACTGCTCGAAGCGAATGGCGGCGATGTGGACAATATGGAAGGTCTGACCGCCCATATTGGCGCAAAGGGTGAAACCGTCATTTCCATTCTATCTGATGACAATTTTCGCGGCTGGGAACGTACCCTTTTGCTGCAATTTGAATGGGTAAAATAATTTTGATTTCACCAATAAAATCTGTCTAATATGCCCCCACCTCAACGCAAGCTCGAGGATAACGAGCATACTCAAAACAAGGGATAATTCATGAATATCGATCTACTTAAACGCCTGTGCGAAACCCCAGGCGTGCCGGGCCGCGAAGACCGCATCCGCGACCTCATTGAAAAAGAAATCGACGGCCTGTTTGACGAAGTAACAACCGACGCTATGGGTTCACTTTTGTGCAAACGCAACCCAACCGGCAAACCTGCAAATCCACCCAAAAAAATCATGCTCTTGTGCCACATGGACGAGATCGGATTTTTGGTTTCTCACGTCACAGACAAAGGCCACGTCTATGTGGACAATGTAGGTGGTTTTGACACCCGCAACCTGTTCAGCCGCCGTGTACTCGTGGTCACCGAAAATGGCGACTATAAAGCGGTGATGAACCCGGGTGGCAAACCAATCCACATTCAGTCCGCTGAAGAAGGCAAAAAAATCCCAACGGTTTCTGAGTTTGTGATTGACCTTGGCATGGGCGAAAAAACCAAAGACGTGGTGCAAGTGGGCGACTATGTGGTGATGGATGAGCCATTGCTGGATTTGGAAGACAAAGTGGTCTCCAAAGCGCTCGACAACCGCGTCGCATGTTGGTTGGGCATCGAATCTATCCGCAAATTGGTTGAGGACAAATCTTCTCACGATTGCGAAATTCATGTAGCCTTCACCACTCAAGAAGAAGTTGGCCTGCGCGGTGCCCGCACAGCGTCTCACGCAATCCAGCCTGACATTGGGCTAGGTATTGACGTAACCCTTGCCTGCGACACCCCAGGCGTGCCTGAGCACCAAGCTGTGACCATCCAGGGCAAAGGTTTTGGCCTGCACGTCAAAGACAGCTCATTTATCGCTGATATCGGCCTCGTGCGTGAAGTTGAAGCATTGGCCAAGAAAAATGACATCCCCTACCAGCGCACAATTCTCGCCCGTGGCGGCCAAGATGGCGCAGCAGCTCAACAAGCTGCCGCTGGTGCAAAAGCTGTCGGCATCGTTGTCGGCTGTCGCTATGTGCATACGGTAACCGAAATGATCGACAAAACTGATCTGAAAGCGGCCCGTGATATTTTGACCGCATATTTGGCGGATCACTAATCAACCCGCTGCAAAGCTGGTGACAATTGGAAGCCCGTTGCTATCGCAGCGGGCTTCTCTATTTGGAAATGACCTTATCGACGATCTTATCAAACCGAGTGTCCATGCACACGCTCAGGTCAGTCGTAATAAAACGACCATCGATAAAGAGGCTGAAAATCGTCGCTGGTGTTGGCGCATTCTGCGCCGCTTCCAAACTGTCCAACTTGATGATTTTTGCGGTCAAATTACGTTTTTCGCAAGTTTCTTTAAGTGAAGTTTCAATATGAAAATCTGTAAATGGGCAGCGATTTGAATAATAGACCGTGACGCCTTTGGTTGCAGGATCAAGCCCCTGCCTTGCGCTCTTAGCAAAATGCGGTAGCTCGGCGTTTGGCATCTCACCGGTTTCAAGCGCCAAGAGAACAAAACCATTTTCCAACTCGTCAACTTGACGAAACCCCTGCCGCAAAAGCCATTTCCCATCGCTTTGGAAATGCATCTTTTTCTTACCCACAACAGAAACCAAGCCGGCCAACCCTTGTTGTTTTGCATCGTCTAGGGCGGACTTTAAAAGCGCTTTGCCGTGGCCCTGCTCTTTGAACTTCCCCGACACCCAAAAACAACCCATCACCATCCACTCAGGCGCAACAACCGGCATCCACGTTTGAGCACCCGGGCCATATTCGATAAACACTTTGCCACGCTCGTCCAAACGCGTGAACCGATAGCCATGCGCATGTTGATCCGAGAGCCATTGCTTTTTTGCCTCGTAGCCTTTGGTGCATTTCTTGTCAGAAATCGCGCAGCAAATATGCTCTGTTGGCAGCGTTTTAGGTGTTAAAGAGATGTAAGCCATGTCAGTTTCCTCCTTTTCAAAAAAGCTAAGTCCAAAGGCGTTCAGCGTCATTGAGGCAGGTCAACCTCTTTACTCAGATGCAAGACAGGTGAGAAGGTATCAGCGAGATATAGCCACTGCGAACTTGATTGCTGCGCCAAACTGTTACAGCTTTGACGCTAAGAAACGGATCAGGATCGGCCTAAACCAATGCCAACAATCGAATATATCTATTCAGCCCATTCCGCTTTTGCCTATTTGGGTTCTGCTGAGTTGAGCAAAATATGCGCTGAACACAACGCCACATTGGTGCACAAACCCATTCTGTTGTCGCCAGTTGTTGAAACACAAGGCTCAAAACCATTTCGAGAACGCACACAAGCCCATGTGGATTATTTCTTTGGTCGACAAATCGAGAGATGGGCGGCGTACCGCAAGGTGCCAATTGTCAACTTCCGACCAACCTATCACGACGCTGACTATAGCCTTGCCTCAGGGCTAATTCTTGCCCTTGGGGACAGGGGCGAACAAGTTGATCAAATGGCCCATGCTATCCTTCAAGCGCACTGGCGCGATGATGCAGATCTTTCGAACCATCAAACCCTTCAAAAGGTGGCTTCGGACATGGGTCACAATGTTGAGGCGTTGATGGAAAAAGCCGCTTCACAACAGGTGCAAAACAAACTGCTAGCCAACTCAAATTGGGCGCGCGAGCACAGTGTTTTCGGGTCCCCCACCTATATCGTTGATGGCGATCCATTTTATGGCCAAGATCATCTAGAGCTGGTGAAGCGCGCACTTTCGCAACCGTTTGCGCCAACCAAATGGTCCAACCCGTCTGTTCAAAGTTAAGCGGGAAGCTTTTTTAAACGCCCAACAAAAAACGCCCCGAAATTTCGGGGCGCTTTGCTACACGGCTAAATTGGCTCACATCAATTCAGCACGTTGGGTGCGAATGGTTAGTTCGCTTTTAGGCGATCGCTTTTTCAGCGGATCGCCGATCAGAAACAAACTGGCGCAAGAAATTGTAAGGCGCGAGCAGTGCAAACACCATTAGACCTTTGACGATCAGATCCCCGAGCCCCAGTGAAACATACAAAGGCACTTCAGGTCCCATGCTGAGCAAAGGCACACCAAATCCAAGAGAACTATCCGCTTGAGCAAAGAAATTGTCGATCCCCACAAATACGGGTGCGAACGCCAAAGAGAAGAAAATCGCTGTATCCACCGCCGAAGCAATGCTTGATGAGATCAAGGGCGCGCGCCACCAAGCCCCACCAGAACGCAATCGATCAAATATGGAAATATCCAACAATTGTGCGATCAAGAACGCAGAGCCAGAAGCCACGGCAATACGTGGGTTGGCCAATTGTAGCGACAAATAGACGGCAAAAGAAAATCCAACCAACACAACGATGCGTGCAGATTTTGGGCCGAAATGACGGTTGGTCAAATCGGTTACAAGAAATGCGAATGGGTAGGTAAAGGCACCCCAGGTGAGGATTTCTTTGAGGTCTAGCGGTCCGAATTGAACCTCAACCGGAATGGCGACCAAATAGTTCGAAGCGACAACGACAATCGCCATGGCAACAACGGCCACAAAAAAACGAGCGAGCATGATAATGCACCTCTTGAGTTACGCGGCAACTCCGGCAACAGACCGACGCCACTTATGAAAACAAGAATCCGCGAAACGAACATTCGTTCCGCGGATTCCAAATCAAAAATCTAAAAGAAACCGTAGCTTAAGACGCTTGCGCCAAACGGATTTCTTTTTTAACGCCCAAAGCGCGATCTGACAATTCAGTGTCTTTTGCTTTAAGCAAATATGCGTCCAAGCCACCGCGGTGCTCAACAGTACGCAAAGCAGCAGCTGAAACTTTAAGTTTCACGTTGCGGCCCAAAGTTTCAGACATCAAAGTCACATTGCACAAGTTAGGCAAAAACTTGCGACGAGTCCGGTTGAGCGCGTGGCTCACATTGTTACCAGACATCACACCTTTGCCAGAAAGTTCACAACGCCGTGCCATGTTTTAATTCCCGTTCGATCCATAGTACCTAGTCTGTCTCGCACAAATCGCGGAGCCCGACAGGTCTCAATTACATGAAAAAGTCGCGTTTAAGTAGATAATCGCTGACCATTAGTCAAGCACTTCTCGCCAAAAATCAATCCGAATTGCCTTGAAAGCATCAAACCATGTCGGCACTGTTAAAAATCAGTGATTCGTCAAAAGCGCAATAGTTTATGCATTAACCAAGGATCGACCGACATCGTGGCCGCATCGTTTACCCCAATTCTTTTCCGCTCAATCCTATTTATCGCTGCCTTTTTTTGCGCGCCTTTTGGCGCCTTGGCCAATAATCTAAACGCAAACGCCAATTATGTTGTCACCTTGAGGGGCGTCAACATTTCAACCGTCAGTGTTGGATTTAAAGACAATGGACAAAACTACAGCGTAAACATTTTAGGCGATGTAACAGGCTTGGCCTCTTTAGTGGCGGCGGGTACTGCGCGGTTTGCCTCTTCGGGCAACTCATCAGGCGACCAGCTGCAAAGCGAACGATTCGAACTGGAAACCATTGCAAACGATCAAACGTTCAATGTTATGTTTCAAGCCAACCAGGGCAATGTCACCAGTTCTCAAGTCATACCGCCCCTCAGCCAAAACAAAAATCGCGTCCCAATTGTGCGCAAACACCGCCAGAATATTAATGACCCCATTGCGTCCTTTTTTCTGAAAGCAGATCGCTTAGAACCGGCGCTGTGCGACCGCCAACTAAAAGTCTATACAGGCGTTGAGCGCTACAATATCGACCTCAAGTTTGCAAAAGAGCAAACCGCAACATCCAAAGCTACTGGCTATCAGGGCCCCGTTATTTTATGCACCATGCGATACAATCCAATATCCGGGCACTTCACAAATTCTGATACCACCACCTATATGCAATCCAACCAGCGGTTTTTGATCTGGTACGCCCCCTTGGGTCAATCGGGTTATATGATTCCCTATCGCGTTTTGGTGGGAACAGCTTTTGGCGATCTCTCTATGGTGCTCACACGGCTAAATTATTGATAAAGCCAGCCAAATCGCAGAGACACCGTTAACCATAACGCCCAAATCGGCCCGGTCATTTCGACACGTCAAAGTCTTTTTCGTAAAGATTGTGTGTTTTTTTCGCCCATTTTCAGCCCCAAAGATTAACTTAGACAAAAAAAACACCATCTGAACATTCAAACAACTGAAACATTGATTAGGATTTTACACAAATTAAGCAAATCGAAACATTGATGAACATGATTTTGCTTTTTCAAGACCACAATCTTGGGGTTATGAGAAAAATAGTAGCCCCAAGCCCTATGACCCACCATATACTGTAGGGAACGAAGCAAGAATTGGTGCAAAACCGCGATTCGGACCGTGTTCGTTCCTCTTTTGTACCAATCATTAATCCAAAGCTGTTTTGACCCGCCGTCCTGTCTCAAAAAAAGACAGTCAAACCAGCCACAACTCCAAAGGACGCCGGAGAAACTATGACGACCCACTTTTCCTCGGGCAACGTTAAGGCGATCTTGGGCCCAACCAATACGGGCAAAACCCATTATGCGGTTGAGCGTTTGCTGGCACACCGGACCGGCATGATTGGCTTGCCGCTGCGGCTTTTGGCGCGCGAAGTCTACCAAAAACTAGTCGAACGGGTTGGCATTGGTGCCGTAGCGCTGGTCACTGGCGAAGAACGTATATCGCCAAAGAACGCTCGCTATTGGGTTGCAACCGTTGAAGCAATGCCTGCAAATCTAACGGTTGAATGTGTCGCAGTGGACGAAATTCAAACGGCGACCCACTTGGACCGGGGCCATATCTTTACCGATCGCATCCTTCATGCGCGCGGCACCCATGAAACACTGCTGTTGGGTGCTTCAACCATGGCCCCGATCATTGCTGCATTGCTGCCAGATGCCGAAATCATCTACCGGCCGCGCTTTTCGCAGCTGACCTACGCGGGATCAAAAAAGATCACCCGTCAGCCACCTCGCTCCGCAATTGTTGCCTTCTCCGCCAGCGAAGTTTACGCCATTGCCGAGCTAATCCGGCGCCAGCGCGGTGGCGCAGCTGTTGTTATGGGGGCCCTTAGCCCACGCACACGCAACGCCCAGGTTGAACTATATGAGCATGGCGAGGTCGACTTTCTGGTTGCAACCGACGCGATTGGCATGGGGTTAAACCTTGATATCAACCATGTGGCCTTTGCCGCTGACATGAAATTTGACGGCAAACAAATGCGCCCTCTAAACCCTGCCGAGTTTGCGCAAATCGCAGGACGGGCCGGCCGCCACACGCGAGATGGCACTTTTGGGGTGACGGGGGGTGTTGAAGGATTTTCTGATGAGTTGGTACAACAGCTTGAAAGCCACGAATTTGAACCGGTGAAAGTGTTGCAATGGCGCAATGCAGATCTAAATTTCGCCTCGTTCGAGCTCTTACAAAAGTCCTTGGATGTGCGCTCAACGCATCAAAAACTCACCAATGTCCCTATCGCCAAAGACCAATTGGGCCTCGAATTTTTGATGCGGCACCCCGACATTGGGCCCAAAACCGGCAAAAAAGTCACTCAATTGGCATGGGATTGCGCCCTCATTCCCGATTATCGCAACATTTCACCCGCCCAACATGGTGAGATAATTGCCACAATCTTCCTAAATCTTGAACAAAGTGAAACAATTAGCGAAGACTGGATTGCCGAACAGGTCAGGTTTTGCGACAATGACCAAGGTGAAATTGACACTTTGTCCAATCGGATCAAACAAATTCGAACCTGGACCTATGTCGCAAATCGAAAAAACTGGTTAAAAGACCCTACCTATTGGCGTGAAAAAACAAATGAGATTGAAAATACATTGTCGGACGCATTACATAAGCGTCTCACGCAGCGATTTATTGATCGTCGAACAAGTGTTTTAATGCGCCATTTAAGAGATAAACAAATGACTGCACCGGAAATATCACAGAGCGGCGAAGTATCCCTTGAGGGTCAAACCATTGGATCCATCCAAGGATTTCGCTTTACCCTTTCATCTCAAGATGGCGGGGAAACCAAAAATCTTCGCTCTGCGGCCAGCGTAGCCATTGCGCCTGAGATCAAGAAACGGGCCGAAAAAGTAACCGATTCGCCAAACGACGAGTTTGTTTTAACCGCTGACGGCCTTATCCGCTGGCGCGGTGAAGTCATCGCAGAACTGGCCCCAGGCGATGACATGTTGACCCCACGCCTGATCATTTTGGCTGACGAAAGCCTGACTGGTCCAGATTTAGGCGCGGTACAAGACCGATTAGACTTGTGGCTACGTCACGCGATCAATACCCAACTTGAGCAACTCATTTCGCTGCGTGAACCCGCCGAACTTGAGGGCGCTGCCCGTGGTGTTGCGTTCCGTCTGTCTGAAAGCCTTGGGGTGATCCCAAGAGCAGAGATTGCTGACGAAGTGAAATCGCTCGATCAAGATGTGCGTGCCATCATGCGCAAAATGGGCATCAAATTCGGCGCTTATCACATCTATCTCCCGCTTTCGCTTAAGCCTGCACCACGCGAAATGGCGCTCATTTTGTGGGCGCTGCAAAATGGCGGTGTGCGTCAACCGGGCGTGCGCGAACTGCCACAAATCATATTGTCTGGCCGCACTTCGATTGATATCGATCCAGAAATCGCCACACAGCTTTACGAAATTGCTGGTTTCAAAGTCACGGGCAACCGGGCAGTGCGCGTGGACATTTTGGAACGGTTAGCCGATTTGATTCGCCCATTGATCGCCTTTGATCCTAAACGCAATCAAGACAGCCCCCCAGAAGGGGCAGCCGAGGGCAACGGTTTCCGCGTCACCGTGGAAATGACAAGCCTTTTGGGTTGCGCTGGCGAAGAGTTTTCAACCGTACTGACCTCTTTGGGCTACAAGGTCACCAAGACCTTGATTGAAACAGCACCTGTTGCGCCTGAAACAGGCGATGACATTGTTGTGGCGGCAAACAATAACGAGCCGCAAGGTGAAGCAGTAACTGAAGTCACAGAACCACAAGTTGCAGCAAAATCGG
>NZ_CAKZPW010000090.1:0-6679 GCF_937139385.1 uncultured Maritalea sp.
GTGACGTTAGAAAAAAGCGCAAACTTTGCGCATATGCAACAGCTCACTCATCAGCTTATTTCACTCTTGGTGCGACTGGATTTGCGCGAGTTCATTGACCAACCGCGCGCCGCCGAATAAGCAAGAACTCAAATATTTCAAATTTTTTCCGAAAAAGGGGCCGCCCGAAGCGGCCCTAGTCAAGGGAGGAAACGTTAGCAGCTCAAAGCAATATTTGCTGAGTTGCCAATGCATCATGCATCTACTGGGGTGAACTGATTTGCCCCAAAATGCAAGCCATCAACCAACAACAAAACAACCAATTCGATAAGCTGTTGCCAAAATGACTCTACCAAAACCATAGAACAGCAGTGTAAAGATTTCCTAAACCTTCATCAAAATCCAACAAAACCAGCAAGTTGATAGAAAAAAATGAAAAATCCACGAATAGAATCCACCGAAGATTTGGATTTCGATTTAATTCACAGAATTTTGCTGGAAGCATCTGAAAAAGCGCAGGATATTACGCTTAAATACTTCCGTAAAACTATCGATGTTGAGAATAAACTGCAAAGCGGGTTCGACCCTGTCACCGCCGCAGACAAGGAAGCAGAATTGGCGATCCGCGCCGTTATCGCGAACCATTTCCCAGACCATAGCATATTTGGCGAAGAATGGGACAACAAGGAAACGAACAGTCCGTTCAGCTGGATCATTGATCCCATCGATGGCACCCGCGCCTTTATCTGCGGCTTGCCGGTGTGGGGCACACTGATCGCCCTTACCTATCAAGGTGAAGCAATTGCTGGCCTCATGAGCCAGCCCCACATCGGAGAGAATTTTGTCGGATTGCCAGGCAAGTCATTTCTAACACGCAACGGCACACACAGTGATTTGCGTACAAGCGGCGTAAAAGAATTGGGCCAAGCCAACTTATTCACCACATCGCCTCGCATCTTCTCGCGCGCATCTTCTCTTGCTGCATATGACAGACTGGAAAACAATGTAAAGCTCGCGCGCTATGGACTGGACTGCTACGCCTACGCGATGCTGGCCTCTGGCCATGGCGAGTTGGTGGTCGAAGAAGACCTTAAAAACGTCGACATAGCTGCAATGATCCCCATTATCGAACAAGCTGGCGGCATTGTCAGCACCTGGTCAGGTAAACAAGCCTCCAACGGCGGACAAATCATCGCGGCAGCCAATGAAGAAATCCACAGAGCGGCTTTGGAAGTGCTTGCGCCTGCAGCAATCGATTAGATTGCTAACCAGCTAAAAACCTTTGGTTTGTTCAGTGATAAAGGCATCAAAGGCGGCAAACGCCTGCGCACGAATGGCATCCGTTTCCATGAAAATCTCATGGCGGGAGTTGGGCAACACAGCGTGGCGTCCAATGCGCATACTGATCCCCAACTGCTCAATCGCGGGGGTCGAGACCACACTGTCAGACGCCGCCCCCAACATGAGCACCGGCAACCGAATTTCGGAGGCAAACTCGCTGGTGTTTGCGCGCAACATCGCTTTAAACGACGCGGCGCCCCAACCGATGGACGGCGCGCCAATTTCCAAATCGGGACGGTGATCAAGCGTTTTTACCATGCGCATATAACGTGAATGATCAGATGTTATGTCATTGCCCGGAAATGTTGCTTCACTCGGATGGGGGAAATTCCATGGATTAAGCGGCAATCTTCCAAGACCAAGATATTTACCAGCGCCCAAAATTGTCGCTGCTGTTGCAAGGCTCACGCCCGTATCCACCGACACCATTGGCGCACTTAAAAACACCCGGTCAAACATCAATCTATCGCGGGTTGCAGCCAATAAAGACACCAGACCACCCATTGAGTGACCCACCAGGAAATAGGGCGGCGGGCAATCGGGCAGCAAGATCTGCGCATGAAAATCCACAAGATCCGTCACATAGTCGTCGAAATCCTCAACATAGCCAAGTTTGGGGTTGCTTATTAGCCGGTCGGACCCACCCTGCCCGCGCCAGTCGAACGCTGCCACCTGAAAACCACGCGTTTGAAAATCAACAATCGTTTCAAAGTATTTTTCTATATATTCAGTCCGCCCCTGCACCAAACAAATGGTGCCGCGCTTTTTTTGACCAAGCGCGGGAAATATAGCGTAACGCAATCGCACTCGATCTTGGGTCGAAAAATATCCTGCTTGCGCCCCCTCTGGAATAGGGTTTGAAGGAATATTGGCAAGTTCGGGGCCCAAAACCTGAGCAACTGACGACGATTTGGCTGGCAAAGACATAAAGCCCCACAAAATTGAAAATAGGCAAAATTCACTGTCCTATTTAGTAAGGCACCGCAGACAAAAAAACCAGCAATCCGAAATGAATTGCTGGTTCTTTTTGTGAGATGCCATGCGGGGGGCGGATGATGGCATCTCATTTTTCAATTGGTGTGACGTTTTTCGAAGTGATCAGACTTTTTGCTCGCCACATTCAAACAATTACCAAGGACCGACTGAACGATTTCCGAAGCCAGCATTCATATTCGGTTCATCGAAGGTAATTTAACTTCATCGCCTCTTGAAAACAAAAAAATAGGCACAACATATTTGACGTTGGCTGCCACTGAAGGGGCCAACTTGAACCGCCGCCGCTCCAAAGTGGGGCCGTTCAATTTGTTAAATCGATGCATGTTGCTCACAGGAGAATATGTTATGCAAACTCTAGACCTTTCCCCATTCTACCGCTCAACCGTGGGCTTTGACCGCCTATTTTCGCTTCTTGATGACCAAGCCCCCCAAGAGGCCAACGCATTTCCACCCTATAACATCGAGCGCACGGGCGAATTCACCTATCGCATCTCTATGGCCGTCGCGGGCTTTTCCGCTGACGATATCGTCATCGAGACCAAAGAAAACGCGATAAGCGTCAAAGGGGCCAAATCAACCTCTCAGACGGAACAGAAGCGCGAATTCTTGCACCGCGGCATCGCTGAACGATCATTTGAACGTCGGTTCCAATTGGCGGACCATGTAGAAGTTCAAGGCGCAGATCTGCAAAACGGACTGTTGCACATTGATCTGGTGCGTGAGCTGCCCGAAAGCAAACGTCCACGCAAGATTGCAATTGGGACGGATAAAGCAAATGAAACAAAGACTATTGAAAACGAAGTGAAGAACTAAACTGCAACTAGTTCGTCTATTTCAATAGTACCTGATTCTATACAAACGACAGGCGCAGTTATTGTAAATTTACTGCGCCTGTTTCATCATTTACATTAAAGCTATTCTCGCACACTGCGACAAAAAAACTTATCCACCCGTCTTGCCCTTCTCTCAATTTTCTGGCAATCTCCCACTCAAAATAGGACAGCAATATTGTCCATTATAAAACACCGCGACGCCCATTTCTAATTTGTGATAGTTAGAGTGAGGTGTTGAACGTGTGTCAAATGTCGCTGGTAAAGCGCTAGGGGAGAGTTCGAAAATTCGAGCTCGCAAGTTGAACGGCAACAAGTCACTTGGCCGTTCTTTTGAAAATTGTTTGCGCAACGTCGCAACGAGCCGCTTGTGGTATTCCAACAAGCGACCCGAGCATGATGACCTGACCAATTTTTACCCATTCGGGTAAAAAGGACGACACTTTTGAAGGAGGGGCTTATGGCCAACAGCATGACAACATTGATGGGG
Organism: uncultured Maritalea sp.; assembly: GCF_937139385.1. Taxonomy (NCBI): domain Bacteria; kingdom Pseudomonadati; phylum Pseudomonadota; class Alphaproteobacteria; order Hyphomicrobiales; family Devosiaceae; genus Maritalea; species uncultured Maritalea sp. The sequence continues at coordinate 3,637 of NZ_CAKZPW010000090.1, forward strand.
AGCACATCGATGACCGCCAAATCTGCTTACAATGGCCGCCCTGCCAAACAGGGTCTATATGATCCTGCCAACGAACATGATGCGTGTGGTCTTGGCTTCATCGCCAATATTGACAACACAAAAACCCATGAAATCGTTCAAAATGGGTTGGATATTCTGATCAACCTCACCCACCGTGGTGCAGTAGGCGCTGACCCGTTAATGGGAGATGGGGCCGGCATGCTGGTACAAATCCCGCATGCGTTCTTCGCCAAATCCGTCAACTTCGATTTGCCAAGCCAAAGCGAATATGCCGTGGCCATGCTGTTTTATCCAAATGACCCAGAGCTTAAAGCAAAGTGCGCTGCAAAACTGTTGGAATGCGCCAGCAAAGAAGGACTAGAGGTTCTTGGCTCACGCGAAGTGCCAACGGATAACTCATGTCTTTCTCAAGGTGTAATTGGAACGCAACCCATCATCGAGCAGGTTTTTCTCGCGCGCCCTGAGGGGATGGATGCCGACGCGTTCGAAACCAAACTTTTGATCACCCGCAAAGTCATCTCGAACACAATTTATGCAGCCTTGCCTGAGGCCGACAACGACAATGGATTTTATGTTGTGTCCATGTCCGCCCGCACAATTGTGTATAAAGGCATGTTCTTGGCCAATCAGCTGGGTCCATTTTATCCTGACCTAGCCGACAAAGATTTCACATCTGCACTGGCATTGGTGCACCAGCGTTTTTCCACCAACACTTTCCCTTCTTGGAAGCTTGCTCACCCTTATCGCTTTGTGGCCCACAATGGTGAGATCAACACCATTCGCGGCAACGTAAACTGGATGGCGGCACGTCAGGCTTCGGTTTCATCGGACCGGTTTGGCGATGATATTGAGAAAATCTGGCCAATTTCCTATGAGGGCCAATCAGATACAGCTTGCTTTGACAATGCTCTAGAATTCCTCGTGCGTGGTGGCTACGACCTGCCCCATGCTGCCATGATGATGGTACCCCAAGCTTGGGCAGGCAACCCACTGATGAACGAAGAGCGCAAAGCGTTCTACGAATATCACGCTGCTATTATGGAACCTTGGGATGGCCCTGCAGCTTTGACCATGACAGATGGTCGACGGATCGCTGCAACGCTTGACCGCAATGGATTGCGCCCCGCACGTTATTGCGTCACCAAAGGTGGCCAAATCATTCTTGCGTCCGAAGCAGGCGTTCTAGATATCCCAGAAGACCAAATCGTTGAAAAATGGCGCTTACAGCCAGGCAAAATGCTGCTCGTGGATTTGGAAGCTGGCAAAATCATTTCAGACGATGAAATCAAAACAAAACTTGCGCAGAAAAACCCTTACCAAAAATGGTTGGGGCGCACTCAAATCGTGCTCGAAGACGTGCCGGCCGTTGATCGTCATCCATTGAAATCTTCGGAAAGCCTGTTGGATCGTCAGCAAGCCTTTGGCTACACAACTGAAGACATCAAATTTTTGATGACCCCAATGGCCACAACTGGCCAAGAGGCAGTTGGCTCAATGGGTACAGATACGCCCATTTCGGCCCTTAGCGACAAATCAAAAGTTCTCTATAGTTATTTCAAACAGAACTTCGCGCAAGTGACCAACCCGCCGATCGATCCGATCCGGGAAGAAAGCGTGATGAGCTTGATCTCATTCATCGGCCCACGCCCGAACCTGTTTGACCTTGAGGGCCTATCCACCCAAAAACGGCTTGAAGTGCGTCAACCTATCCTCACCAATGAGGACCTGGAGAAGATCCGCACGATCGGAAATATTGGCGACAATCAGTTCCTAACCGAAACCATCGACATCACCTACGCGGCCGAAAAGGGCGCCGACTGGATGGAAGTGGCTTTGGAAGCTATTTGCGACCGTGCCGAAAGCGCGGTGCTTTTGGGCCTTAACATCATCGTTCTGTCAGACCGTTTGCTCAGCAACGACCGGATCGCCATACCAGCCCTTTTGGCAACGGCAGCCGTACACCACCACTTGATCCGCAAAGGTTTGCGCACATCTTGCGGATTGGTTGTTGAAACTGGTGAAGCCCGCGAAGTCCATCACTTTGCTGTGCTTGCCGGCTATGGCGCTGAAGCGATCAACCCCTATTTGGCATTTGAAACCATCGCAGCGCTTCAAGCTGAGGGTCAGTTCCCGCCTGAAGTGGATGAACATGAGTGCGTAGAGCGCTACATTAAATCCATTGGCAAAGGCCTACTAAAAGTCATGTCCAAAATGGGCATTTCAACTTTCCAATCTTATTGTGGTGCCCAGATTTTTGATGCTGTTGGCCTTTCCACTGAGTTTGTTGAAAAATTCTTCTTTGGCACGGGCACTTCGATTGAAGGTGTTGGTCTGAAAGAAGTGGCACGCGAGACCGTGGATCGCCATGCAATGGCATTCGGCAATGATGCAACTTTGGCCCACTCACTGGATGTTGGTGGAGAATACCAATATCGCACACGCGGCGAAGCCCACGCTTGGTCTCCAAATGCAGTTGCTGACCTGCAGCACGCCGTGCGCACCGCCGAGCAATCACCGGCATCCGCACAGGCCAAATATGATGCCTTCGCCAAAGCCATCAATGACGCTTCGGCTGAGCTATTGAACATCCGCTCGCTGTTTGAAATCAAGCCGATTGGCGAGCCTATCGACATTTCAGAGGTTGAACCGGCCAACGAAATCGTCAAACGCTTTGCAACTGGTGCGATGTCTTTTGGATCGATCAGCCGCGAAGCACATACGTCACTTGCGGTCGCCATGAACAAAATCGGCGGCAAATCCAACACGGGTGAAGGTGGCGAAGAACCTGACCGCTACAACCCAATGCCCGATGGAACATCTAACCCGGAACGTTCAGCCATCAAACAAGTGGCGTCCGGCCGGTTTGGCGTAACAACAGACTATCTGGTCAACGCCGATATGATCCAAATTAAAGTGGCGCAAGGTGCAAAACCGGGTGAAGGCGGGCAATTGCCTGGCCACAAAGTGGATGCAGTGATCGCCCAGACACGTCACTCAACACCAGGCGTTGGTCTAATTTCTC
>NZ_CAKZPW010000091.1:0-4960 GCF_937139385.1 uncultured Maritalea sp.
TGATGCTGTAACTCAAGTTTCCACTCACCGGTGCAAGTGAGAAGTCCATAGTGTAGGGCGGTTCTTCACCACTTTTATCCGCTGCAGATTCATCATCGAAGTAAACGCGCAGAGTTTCTGTTGACGAGTTGTTCGAGTAGCCACGGACGTGGATGCTGAACTCACCTGACTCAAGATTTGTATGCAGTTGTGCTTTACCGTCGGAGACTTCTGAGTTGCCATTAATCATCAGCGATTTGACAGTGCTGGTACTGGATGAACTATTTATTCCGTCAATTTCCAATTGAACGGCTATGCCCGCTGCCATGCGCTCGGCAACCCGGTACTCGAAATCAGAGAGGCAGCCATCATCGTCGCTGTCGACGACGTCCATCTGTAGTTCGATTCCATCTACATCGACCGTATCTGAATCAGTACATAAAACACTGAGTTCTTCGAGGGTTTGCTCTTCGTCTTCAGATTTTGAGTCTCCGCCAGCTCCACCGCCACAGGCAGTCAGAGAAATGATTGTAACGGTAATAAGGTATTTAAATGTCGGAGGCATGCTAGTCCTTTACTTCTGATTTACAGCGAGATCCATTCAGTGCAGCGAATAAACTAAGCGTGAGAGCTAAAGTCTAAACGAATTTGTTGATAGGAAACATATCAGATTGCGACAGGGGCGCGGATAAGATCTCCTCCTACAGGGGATGGCAGTAGCCTGAAAGAAGCGAGATATAAAAAACGCCAGGTCTTTGCAGAGCTGGCGTTTTTGTTTTTGGAGCGGTGTCGCTGGTTACAACGCTTTGATCTTTTCGATCTGGTCGTTGAGTTTGGCGATGTCACGCTCAAAGCCGGCGGCTTTTTCTTTCTCTTTTTCGATCACGGCTTCTGGTGCTTTATCTACGAACCCTGGGTTGCCCAGTTTGTTCTGTACGCGCTCAAGGTCTTTGCCGAGTTTTTCGATCGATTTGCTCAGGCGTGCGACTTCTGCGTCTTTGTCGATGAAGCCAGCCATGGGTACGAGTACTTCCATGTCGCCAACCAGTTGGGTGACAGACATAGGTTCTTCGTCGCCTTCGTTCAGCCAGGTCAGTTTGTTGAGCTTGGCGAGTTTCATCAGGAAGGCCTGGTTTTCTTCGGCGCGGCGGAAGTCTTCGTCGCCGCCGTTTTTGAACAGCAGTTCCAGTTCGAAGCCTGGGGCGATGTTCTTCTCGGCGCGGACGTTACGCACGGCGGTGATGACGTTCTGCAGCCATTCGATGTCGGCTTCGGCCTCGGCGTCGATCAGGGCATCTTCGTGCCCCTCTTCAACTTCAAAAAGGAGTTCGTCATGGACCTGCAGCAACATCGTCGCAGGCAGATTTTTGATCGCTTCCGGCATGCGGATCATTGCCCGGCGGATCACATCTGCGGCGGTGCCTTGGATGGGGGCATTGATCGCAGCACGGGCGGCAAACCCCGCATGTGGTCCCTTGGCGCTGATGTTTGGTGTATGGATCTTTCTGCCAAATAACGTCTGGACGTAGCCATGTTCTTTGGCAAAGGCTTTGGTGTCGTCCATATAGGTGCGGATGCCGGGGAAGCGTTCGAAATAGCGATCGATGAACCCCTGCGCCTCGGAACGTGGAATGCGGAGATTGCGGGCAAGACCAAAGCCGGAAATGCCGTAAATCACACCAAAGTTGATCGCCTTGGCACGGCGGCGCACCTCTGGCGTCATCTCCTCCATCGGCACATCAAACATCTCGGACGCGGTCATCGCGTGAATGTCATCGCCGCGCGCGAACGCTTCCTTGAGGGCGGGAATATCCGCGATATGGGCCAGAATGCGCAGCTCGATCTGGGAATAATCCAGTGCGACCAACGTTTTGCCTTCTTCGGCGACAAAGGCCTCGCGGATGCGGCGGCCTTCCTCGGTGCGGATCGGGATGTTTTGCAGGTTCGGGTCGGTCGAGGCCAAACGCCCGGTGGATGCCCCCGCGATGGAATAGGAGGTATGCACCCGCCCGGTGTCCGCATTGATGTGGGTTTGCAGCGCATCGGTATAGGTGGACTTCAACTTGCTTAGCTGCCGCCAATCCAGAACACGCGCGGGCAAATCATGCTCGGTGGCGAGATCTTCGAGAACATCAACGCCAGTCGAATATTTGCCGTTCTTGCCCTTCTTGCCACCCTCGATGCCCATTTCATCAAACAGGATCTCGCCAAGTTGCGCGGGGGAGCCAACGTTGAACTTGCGGCCGACAATCTCGTAAATCTCGTCTTCCAGCCCTGCCATTTTCTGGGCAAAGGCATTGGACATCCGGCTCAGCGTGTCGCGGTCCACCTTGATCCCGGACCGCTCCATCGCGGCCAGAACCGGCACCAATGGCCTTTCGAGCGTCTCATAGACTTTGGTCACTTCGGCGCGATGCAACTGCGGCTTCAACAGCTTCCACAGACGCAGGGTGATATCAGCATCTTCGGCGGCGTATTTAACTGCCTCTTCCAGCGGCACCTTGTCAAATGTGATGGCAGATTTGCCGGAGCCAAGCAGCGGTTTGATCGGAATCGGCGTATGGCTCAGATACCGCTCTGACAGGGTGTCCATCCCATGGTTGTGCAGGCCCGCGTGCTGTGCGTAAGACATCAGCATCGTGTCATCAAAGGGCGCAACGGTGATGCCGATCTGGGCAAAGATCTTGGCGTCATATTTCATGTTTTGCCCGATTTTTAAGATCGATTGATCTTCAAAAACTGGCTTGAGCTTTTCGATTACCGCTTTGGTTGGCAGCTGATCTGGCGCCATGCCGCCACCCAATAAATCATCTTCACCTGACTTGTGGATGAGCGGGATATAACAACCATTGCCCACTTCTGTGGAAAGGCAAATGCCCACCAAATCGGCTTGCTGATTGTCCAGACCCGTGGTTTCCGTATCCACGGCGACATGGCCCTTGTCGATGATCCGTTCAACCCATTTGTCCAACGCATCCATTGTGCGCACGATCTCATATTTATCGTGTTCAACGGGCAGGCCCAAAAGCTCATGCGCCACCTTGTCGGCCAGAGCAAGTGGCGTGTTATCCCCTTCAACTGATATGGGTGCGGCAATCGTTTGGGTAGTTGGATCTGGTGCGAGCGACGCATCCGCGTCAATCGCATCTGCGTCCGCATCAATGGCGGCGGCGACCCGTTTGGTGATCGTTGAAAATTCCATCGCTTTCAAAAACGGAATGATAAGGCTGGCATCAAGTGGCTGGCGGGCGAACTCTTCCATTTCAACTTCAACAGGTACGTCGGTTTTCAGCGTTACCAAATCGCGTGAAACCCTTGCTTGATCAGCAAACTCGATCAAGTTTTCGCGGCGCTTGTTTTGTTTAATTTCGCTTGCACGTTCTAGCAAATTGTCTAGGTCACCATATTCGCCGATCAGTTGAGCGGCGGTTTTGATGCCGATGCCGGGCACGCCGGGCACATTGTCTACGCTGTCGCCAGCAAGCGATTGTACATCGATCACCTTATCTGGGCCTACGCCAAACTTCTCAAAGACTTCCTCAGCGCCAATCCACTTGTTTTTCATGGTGTCAAGCATCGAAATCTTGTCTGAAACCAATTGCATCAAATCTTTGTCTGACGAGACAATCGTCACATTCATGCCCTTGGCTTCAGCCTGGCGCGCATAAGTGGCAATCAAATCGTCCGCTTCAAAGCCTTCTTGTTCCACCGAGGAAATCGAAAATGCGCGAGTGGCATGTCTGGTTAGGGGAAATTGGGGGACCAAATCTTCAGGTGCAGGCGGGCGATGAGCTTTATACTCTGGGTAAAAATCATTGCGGAATGTTTTACCAGAATGATCAAATATCACCGCCATATGGGTTGGAGACTCCAATTCCTCCGCTTCAAAATCCAGCGTCAACTTATAGAGCATGTTGCAAAAACCGGACACGGCACCGACTGGCAACCCATCCGACTTACGCGTAAGCGGTGGCAAACCGTGATATGCGCGAAAAATATAGGTCGAGCCATCCACCAGCAACAAATGCATGTTTTTCCCCTTGGAACACACGTGAATCAAAAACGAATTGAATGTTCAATCTAATCGGATCAACAAGTTGGGTCTATGGGTGATTATTATTGTATCGCTTCGCCAGCGTTTGCGAAATTTGCGGCGACCTGCACAATAGTTAAAACGGGCAAAGTACCATCAATGGTTATAACGTCAGTTTCCAATGCTGTGGGTGCTTGCAAGGTTTGCAACTGGCTCTCCAACAGACTGACTGGCATAAAATGCCCGGGCCTGTTCGATATCCGATGTTCTAGAATGTCGCGACCAACTTGCAAAAAGACGAACTGACAATTCTCAACATGCTTGCGAATAGCGTCGCGATAGGCTTGTTTTAGTGCAGAACAAGCAACAACAACACTACCGGCTTGGGCATTTGTCTCCGCGCAAACAATGTCCAACCAACTTTTACGCATTTCATCAGTTAGTGGCACACCGTTGGCCATCGATGCTTTGTTCTGACTCGAATGAAAATCGTCTGCATCAAGAAAACGTGCGCCCAACGCCGTTGCAAGGGCGTCAGAAATGGTGGATTTTCCCGTCCCACTCACGCCAATTACAAATATTACTTTCTTAAAGCTGTCCATTTCTCGCCCCCAAATAGATTAATAGCCTACTCGGCATTGCTTCTGACCCGAGCCTATTGCTGACACCGCCATCGATTGAAAGTGAAGCTAGTCTAACAGGCATGCCGGTGCGAGTTGTTCGAACAACAATTCGTTCCCAGGAGAGAAACATTTTTGCGCAAAAAGCCATTGTGATGCGCGAACTCTTCAGATAAGTTCGCGCCAGTTTCGCCAAGCACAACAATGTGCAACGCAGAAGCACCCGTAGCTCAGCTGGATAGAGCGCTGCCCTCCGAAGGCAGAGGTCATGAGTTCGAATCTCGTCGGGTGCACCAATATTATCAAAATGTAATCAGCACCTTGCGTA
>NZ_CAKZPW010000092.1:0-6670 GCF_937139385.1 uncultured Maritalea sp.
AGTTGGGTTACGCTTCTGGGCTTGGGCCTTGGTGCCGCAGCCTTTGGCTTTTTTGTTGCCAGGTTAGGGGCGAATGCCGTTTCGCTTCACAGTATTCTTAACAATAGCTTCCCCCTTAAGAAACTTGGCCGGGTTCAAGTTGTTGCATCAGACCGTGTGGAGGTACCGTTTACGACCCGAGGTTGGCGTTCGTTTTATGTTGTGATGCCGGTTGCAATGATTGGCGATGCTTGGAAAATGCGCATTGCGATTGCCCATGAAATGCAACACATTCGGCATGGTGATGTGACTTGGGAATATGTTTGGAGCCTTGTGCATCCACTCATGTTTTGGAATCCCGCTTTTTCTATGTTCCGCAAAAGGTTGAATGTGCTGCGGGAATTGCTTTGTGACGCTGCGCTGTTGTCGCGGCAAACCTTTAACAAGCGTCGCTATTGCGAAACGCTTTTGAGCGTAGCCAAAAATATGGCTCAAACCAAAGCTCGCAATAATGCGTTGGCAGTGCCCTTTGTGGAACCAAAACGGCATTTGGCGCGTCGTGGGCAATCGAGTTTGGAATATCGGATACTCTACGCCCTTGAATTGCCAAGCGCGCGCAAAAGCTTGCGTTTTGGCCATATTGGTCTGATGTTGACCATGAGTTTGGCGGCGATGCTGATTTTGCTGTTGTTGCAACAACCCAGCGAATGGAGCCACGACCGCATCATGCTTTCAACAATTGCAAATCTTGAGCACCTAGAAAGCCTCAACAGTTCTTCTAAATAATCTGTAGTGCGGTGCGTGTCAGCATTTCCTTGAACGCGTACAATAAGGATGATTTGTCGCTGTTGGGTAAAAAACTGACAGACACATCATATCCGGGCATGTTTTGGGTCTCTGTGATTTCGATGTCTGCCGCTGCATTGGCGCGGGCAGAAAAAATATCAACTATTGTAATTCCCATGCCAACCTTCACCAATGAGATCGCTGTGTGATAGGTTTCGGTGGCCAACTGAGGGCTGGCGCGCAGACTTGCGTTGTCTTTGGCCATGTCGAGTAATTTGCCCAATGGCCCGCTGTCCGCAATCGAAATAAAGTCTTCTTTGGTCACCAAGGAGATATCTGGCGTGCGCTTCACGTCTGCACGGCCGCGCTGGCTAACAACAACAAATCGCCCTCTACCAATTTTATGGGTGCGCATCCCCGGTATGTCGCCACCATAAAAGGACAATGCAATGTCGATATCTTTGCGCATCAAGGCTTCGCGCATCGCATCATAACGCATGACGTTTGCTGTAATGGCGATGTGAGGGAATGCTTGGCGCAGGGCAGCTAATGCGAAAGGCAAAAGCTGGAACGAAAGTGCGGGCACGACGCCAATCTTTATGGTGAGGCCAATACCTTCATTGATATTTTCGCAAATCTGGCTTACCCGGTCGACCTGCTGCATCAGCGTTTCGGTGTGCGCGAATAGCAGTTTTGCTTCATGGCTAGGTACAATTCGTTTGCCTTGGCGGTGAAACAGCTGGAAGCCCAGTTGATCTTCTGCGTGCCGCAGGGCTGTGCTCACGGCGGGTTGCGAAATATTGAGTACTTTCGCTGCGCCGCTGATGGAGCCTTCAACCATGATTGTGTGAAAAATTTCGATGTGTCTTAAGCGCATTTGATGGGCTCCAATTTTCAGGCTTATTATAACCTGAGATTATAAGAAGCCAATGTATTATTATTTACCTTTTGAAAAGGAATTGCTTAGTCTGGCAAGACTGAGGCTGGATGGTGCGAGTGTTGTCGATGTATCTTGGGTTGCTTACTGAAGGTGTTGACCAAAACCGATTTGAAAGGTGTTTCGCGCATCCTTTGTCATTTGGCGCGCGGCCTTTGGGCACGCTGCAATGACGCTATTTCAAACTCAATCGCATTCGCAAAAACCAACTGTTGCAGTGCTGGGTGCCGGTATTGTTGGTGTTACCAGTGCTTTGGCTTTGGTCGAAAGTGGCTTTCATGTGGTGTTGGTTGATCAGCTCGACGACGTGAGCCAAGCGACAAGTAAAAGCAATGGTGCACAGCTGAGCTATGGCTATGCAGACGCGATGGCGGCGCCGGGATTAATTGCGATGGCAGGTCGAATTCTGCTTGGACAGGAAGCTGGGTTGAAGTTTCGCCTCAAACCGACGCCTCATAACTTATCTTGGCTAATTTCTTTCTTACGTGAGGGAACAGCAAATCGATTTATTGCCAATACAAGATCGAGTTTAGAGATTGCATTGCGCTCGAAAGCGCAAATGGATATTTGGCAAAATCGATATCATTTTGATTTTGATCATCAGGTTAGTGGCAAGCTGCAAATCTTGCCAGATCAGGCCTCGATCGAGGGACAAAAGCCGCTAATTGACCTCAAACGCACCATGGGTATTCGACAATCAGTTCTGACACCGGGTGAAGCTGTTGAGGTGGAGCCAGCGCTGGGTTGTTTTGGTGGGGAGATGGCGGGGGCTCTATACTCGCCGGATGAGGAGGTTGGAGACCCCCAACGTTTTGCAAGAGCGGCATTGGACCTTATTTTGACGGCCTCGCCGAACAATCGCTTTTTACGTTCGCATGAGGTGACGTCTGTCGATGTTCGTAATGGCGCCATACGTGCCCTAAAAACAAACAGGGGTGATATTGAAGCGGATGCGTTTGTTTTTGCTGCCGGTCAATGGAGCTCCAGATTTGCAAAACAATTGGGTATTCGTTTGTCAATAGTCCCTGTTGCGGGGTACAGCTTGACTTACCGTCTCGGCGCGAATGCCCCAAAGCACAGTGTTACAGATATTAAAGCGAAAGCTGTTCTTTGCCCGCTTGGCGACAAGCTTCGTATCGCTGGTTTGGCAGATATCGGGTACGATGCGGCCAGCGTTGCGCCTGCACGCATTGAACAACTCAGGTCGGTTTTGACTAAGCGATTTCCCGGTTTGGCCGCAATGGATGGCGATGGAGAACCGTGGGTCGGGCATCGGCCCGTTACACCAAATTCTCAGCCAATTGTGTCCAAAACGGCACTTTTAAATGGATTTGTAAACTGTGGTCACGGCACGTTGGGGTGGACAATGGCAGCGGCAACAGCTGTTGAATTGGCATCAAAAGTCTGTGCCCAGTTTGGAATGGCCGACAGCAGACAAGAAATTACGTCAGAAGTGAAACCAGCAAACAGCGCTAACCCTAGTGGTGCTGATTTGGTCGCTTCTGCGTAGCACGACATGCCAGATTGGCATGAACTAACCAAAAACGTCTAAAGGGAGAAACGACGTGAAGAAGATGATCATGAGTGCCGCACTTGGTGTGGCTATGGTTGCTGGATTGTCAGGTGCATCAATTGCACAGGAACAGCGCATTATTTCAATTGGTACGGGCGGTGTAACCGGCGTTTACTATCCAACAGGTGGTGCTATTTGCCGTCTGGTCAACAAGAACCGTGCGACACACAAAATCCGTTGTTCTGTGGAATCAACTGGCGGTTCAGTCTATAACATCAACACTATTCGTGCAGGCGAGTTGGAGTTTGGTGTTGCGCAGTCTGATTGGCAGTATCACGCTTACAATGGTACTTCAAAATTTGAAGAGCAGGGACCTTTCACGGACCTTCGCGCTGTATTCTCGGTTCACCCAGAACCATTTACCGTTGTTGCGCGTGCAGATGCTGGCATCAAAAACTTTGAAGATCTCAAAGGCAAACGCGTAAACATCGGTAACCCAGGTTCGGGCCAACGCGGTACTATGGATGTCGTGTTGGACGCATTGGGTTGGACAACAGGCGACTTTGCTTTGGCTTCAGAGCTGAAAGCATCTGAGCAAGCGCAAGCACTTTGCGATAATAAAATCGATGCAATGATCTACACAGTTGGTCACCCTTCTGGATCAATTTCAGAAGCCACAACATCATGTGACTCTGTGTTGGTGAACGTAACTGGAGAAGCGATCGACAAATTGATTGCGGACAATGCGTTCTACCGGACTGCAACAATCCCAGGTGGCATGTATCGCGGCAATCCTGACGATGTGACTACATTTGGCGTTGGCGCGACATTCGTGTCTTCAGCGGCTGTTGCAGACGACATTGTTTACGAAGTTGTAAAAGCGGTGTTTGACGACATTGATGGGTTCCGTGGTTTGCACCCTGCGTTTGCAAATCTTGACCCCAAGCAAATGGCAAAAGACGGCCTTTCAGCACCAATTCATGATGGTGCCGCCAAGTACTATTCTGAAAACGGCATGTAAGCTGTAATGTTGAGGCGGCACCATTGGTGCCGCCTTTCCCCATTTTGGGGGAATGTATTGGGGAATCATTGGAGGGGCACATGAGCGACGTCAACAATAAGAATGCGCCATTGAGCGACGAAGAATTGGAAGATTTGGTTGCTGCGACCGATAGCGGTGCGCGCAATCCGGCAGGACCGGTCGGAAAACTGATCGCGGGGATAGCTCTTTTTTGGGCCATTTTTCAACTTTGGATCGCTTCGCCTCTTCCCTATACCGCTATTGGGCGCGTTATTCCGGTGTTGAACGACACGCAAACCCGTTCCTTGCACTTGGCCATCGCCATCTTCTTGGCATTCATGGCTTATCCCGCCTTTAAGAACAGTTCGCGGACGCGCATCCCCATATATGATTGGGTATTGGGTTTAACTGGCGCCCTTTGCGCAGGTTTTGCCTTTTATGCTTATGAAACGTTAGCAAATACGGGCGCGCAAGGTCTGCCTGAAACATATCAATTGGTCATGGCAGGGGCCGGGATGTTGATTTTGCTTGAAGCTGCAAGACGCGCACTCGGGCCTGCACTGGCAGTCGTCGCACTGATCTTTCTTGTCTATGTGTTTTTTGGCTCCGAAAGCTTCATACCAGACGTGATCCGTTGGAAGGGCGCTAGCTTTTCCAAAGCCATGAGCCACATGTGGCTCACCACTGAAGGTGTGTTTGGCATCGCTTTGGGGGTGTCGGCCAGTTTTGTTTTCTTGTTTGTGTTGTTTGGCTCGCTTTTGGATAAGGCTGGAGCTGGCAATTACTTCATTCAAATCGCCTTTTCGCTGCTTGGTCACCTGCGCGGCGGCCCGGCAAAAGCAGCTGTTGTTGGTTCTGCGATGACCGGTTTGATCTCGGGTTCGTCGATCGCCAATGTGGTAACTACGGGCACATTCACTATTCCATTGATGAAGCGAGTTGGTTTTACGTCAGAGCAGGCCGGCTCGGTTGAAGTTGCGTCTTCGGTGAACGGTCAGATTATGCCGCCGGTAATGGGGGCTGCAGCGTTCTTGATGGTTGAATATATCGGCATTCCGTATGTTGATGTGATTAAGCACGCCTTCCTGCCGGCTGTAGTGTCCTACATAGCGCTTTTGTACATCGTGCATTTGGAAGCACTAAAGAAAGGCATGAAAGCACTGCCAAAACCCGTGCAGCAAACAAAGACTTTTATCCAACAATTGTTGTCGACCTTTATCGGGTTCGCCGTGTTTGGTGCGCTTTGCTTTGGCATTTACTACGGCATCGGCTGGATGCGAGATTTGTTCGGTGAAAGTGCCTCGATCATTTTGACTGTTTCCACGTTGGTCATTTATGTTGGAATGGTTGCCGTTGCTGCACGTGCACCTGATTTGGCCATAGATGATCCAAACTCTGAAATTGTGAAACTGCCCGCCTATGATGACGTAAAGGGAACTGGGCTTCACTACATCTTGCCTATCGTGGTCCTTGTTTGGTTCTTAATGATTGAGCGAAAATCACCCGGCCTGTCCGCTTTTTGGGCTGCTTCTTTGTTGATTGTGATTTTGCTGACCCAAAAGCCGCTAAAAGCCTTCTTCCGCAAAACAGGCAATTTTGCCGCTGAGTTTAAAGATGGCTTTGATGATTTGATCACTGGCATGATTGCTGGGTCGCGCAACATGATTGGTATTGGTGTGGCAACGGCTGCTGCCGGTATTATTGTTGGCACTGTAACCCTGACTGGGGTTGGCCAAGTGATGGCGGAATTGGTCGAATTCTTGTCCGGCGGCAATCTCATCATCATGTTGTTGTGCGTTGGTGTGATCAGCTTGATATTAGGCATGGGGCTGCCCACAACCGCGAACTATATCGTTGTGTCTTCGTTGATGGCGGGTGTCGTTGTGGAGCTCGGTGCGCAAAATGGCCTTATTGTGCCGTTGATTGCAGTGCACATGTTTGTATTCTACTTCGGGATAATGGCGGACGTTACGCCCCCGGTGGGGCTCGCGTCCTTTGCGGCGGCTGCCGTTTCGGGCGGGGATCCCATTCGCACTGGCTTTACAGCGTTTTTCTATAGCTTGCGCACAGTTGCACTGCCGTTCTTGTTTATTTTCAACACGGATTTGCTGTTGATTAACGTGGGTTGGATTGATGGCATAATTGTCTTCATTGTGGCGACTGTGGCGATGTTATTATTCGCAGCGGGAACGCAGGGCTATTTCTTTGCGAAGTCTCGCAAATGGGAATCTGCGTTGCTCATCCTTATCGCTTTCACCCTGTTCCGCCCTGGGTTCTTTTTGGACTATGTGCAACCGCCATATCAAAACGCAGCGCCAACACAGTTGGAAGAAGTTGTGGGCAAGGCACCAATTGGCAGCGATGTTAGAATTGTTGTTAGTGGGCCTGATTTTGATACGGGCGAAGCAAAAGATGTGACGGTTGTCTTGCCGGT
>NZ_CAKZPW010000093.1:0-6684 GCF_937139385.1 uncultured Maritalea sp.
ATCTTTTTATCGACTACAACTTTGTCGGCGCGATAGATATCTTTGGCGACCTTCTCAATCTTAGCGAGTAAGGGCAGATCGTCTTCATAAAGTGGCTTGAAGTCCGCTGTGTTACCTTCCGCAATCTCCACGATCCGATTAGCAAGCTCAACAGTCCCTTCTGAGCCTTTTTCCCAATGTTGGCATAATATGGCTTCGGCTCCCACGGAGCTTGCGTAATCTCGGATGGATTGCACTTCCGCGTCCGTATCGGTGACGAAGTGGTTGATGGCAACAACCGCTGGCACTCCAAACTTTTGAATGTTTTCGATGTGACGACCAAGGTTTGCGCAACCGCGCACTAATGCATCCACATCTTCGTTCCCAAGTGCGTCTTTAGCCACCCCGCCATTCATTTTGAGGGCGCGGATGGTTGCGACAATAACAACTGCAGATGGTTTCAAACCGGCTTTGCGACATTTAATGTCAAAGAATTTTTCAGCCCCAAGGTCCGCGCCAAATCCAGCTTCTGTAACCACATAATCGGCGAGTTTGAGCGCTGTTTTTGTGGCAATTACTGAATTACAACCATGAGCGATGTTGGCGAATGGTCCGCCATGAATGAAGGCGGGGTTGTTCTCAAGTGTTTGTACCAGATTGGGCTGCATTGCTTGTTGCAACAAAACAGTCATTGCGCCATCAGCTTTGATATCGCGACAATAGACGGGTGTTTTGTCGTTCCGATAGGCGACGATGATATTGCCCAATCGGTTCTGCAAGTCTTCCAAATCATCTGCAAGGCAAAGAATGGCCATGATCTCAGAAGCAACAGTGATGTCAAAGCCAGCTTCGCGCGGATAGCCGTTTGCTACGCCGCCGAGCGAAGCCACAATTGAACGCAACGCGCGATCGTTCATGTCGATTACCCGACGCCAAGTGATGCGGCGAATATCGATCTTTTCTTCGTTGCCCCAATAAACATGATTGTCGAGCATTGCGGATAGGAGATTGTGGGCTGAAGTAATGGCGTGGAAGTCACCAGTGAAGTGTAGGTTGATATCCTCCATCGGCACAACCTGCGCATATCCGCCCCCTGCTGCGCCGCCCTTCATGCCAAAACATGGGCCAAGCGAAGGTTCGCGGATACATATCGTTGCGTTTTTGCCAATTCTATTTAGCCCATCACCAAGACCAACGGTGGTGGTGGTTTTCCCCTCGCCTGCTGGCGTTGGGTTGATGGCGGTGACCAAGATCAGTTTACCGTCTTTTTGACCGTCCAATGACTTGATGAATTCTTCGGAGATTTTGGCTTTGTCGTGCCCAAAGGGCAAAAGGTGAGAATTATCGATGCCAAGTTTCGCGCCAATTTGCGCAATAGGTTGTTTGACCGCGGCGCGCGCGATCTCAATATCTGACTTATATGTCATGTATGTTTGTCCCCAGAGTAGTCTCGTTTTTATGGTGCACACTTTTTGCGCGCTTGGGGCGAATTAAACGCAATGAATACTGGTTTGTCTAGCTCTGATTGGGTCAAATAGAGATGTAGCGTATTGCATTTCGATATTTGCTTGAGCAGTGCTATTTCATGGGGGGACTATATTACCATGAAACTACCTGCCAACCTTCGAGTGTTAGAGGTTCGCTGGTAAGTAGGTATTTGGTTGGTGCGTTTGCATTCGCATATAGTGCAGATACATTCTCGGCAGAAATGCGGCCAAATGCGGTTCTGAACAATACGTCTTGGGAACGCAAGTCTTTGAGGTTGCCTAAAGCAACTTTGTCCGTGCCGACTTCGATGTTGGTGTAGCGGGTGCTGGCCACAAAATCATCAATCCACTTTTGCGCGTCGGTAAAATTCGACTTCATCGCATAAGACGTGTCGACGACCAAAAGAACCTGCTTTGGGTTGGTTGAATAGTAAAAATGCGTGCCGCCCCAAATGACGGCCTGCAGGAGAACCAGAGCTATAAAGGATTTCAGCCAAGCCAAATTACATCTCCGAATTCAAAAGGTTGCCGATGCGGTATGATGCTGAACCAACGCTGGATTCGATATATGCCGCTTCAACCAAACTCGCCATTTCTTTGAGGTGATCCGAAGAAAGCTCGTACGCAATGGTGTGAATTGGAATTCGTGCAAACCGCAGGGTTTCTTTTACTGTAGAAAAGTCCAAGCCTTCGTTGGTTTCTCCATCGCTCAATACGAATATGATCAGTTTGTGATCTGGGTTGGCCGCACCGAAATTGATGAGTTCGTTTGCAGCAACAACCACGGCGTCGTTCGTTGCTGTTGCACCACCAGCAGAAAGGCTTTCGACAGCTCCAATAAAGAGAGATTTTTGCTGTAAATTGAATTGGCGTACGGGCAGATCAATATTCACCGCATTGTTGTAGCTGACCAAACCAATTGCATTGCTCGCGGCGATGAGGTCAGACGAATCCACAAGCGCTTTTTGCAACTCCTTGATCCGTGAGCCATCCATTGAACCGGAAACATCGGCCACAAACACAGCAGCGATGGGCTTGCCACCTGACTTTTTATCTTTCCAGAGCTTTTGCGCTTGCTGGATCAATGACCCATCAGTGATATCGTAGCTCGATTTGTAAGTGGGATTGCCACCAAAACCAAAGTCTGAAATTTGGCCTTTGTTCTCAATAATGAATTTGTTGAACAAATCGAGCACTTCGCGCTCTGCTTCATCAGCTTGTGGCAGTGCATAGAGCGGGCTGTCATGGCGCACGCCAAATGGTACGAATTCGTAATCTGCCATGCCGGTAACATTTACCCAAGTTTGGTTTTCCATTACCAAAGCGTCGAGCACACCGCTGCCGACTGCTGCATCGCGCATTTGCAACGTATTCTGTGCAACGAATGGAACACCGAGCTGGAATGCTTCAAAAGCACTGGCCACATCTGGCGACAAGAACTCAGCCTCGTCACCTTGCGCAAAGGAGTGCAAAACCATCATCAAGAAGTTCAAACCAGTGCTTGACTGGTAGGGGTTTGTGTACCCCATCGAGAATTCGCCGCTGGTGACTTCCGTAAGCAATTTCTGCAGATCCAAAACACCATCCGTTGTGATCAGATCAATTTTGCTTTTACGCACCACAATGCCTGCTGTGTTTGGCGCTGTAACAGGGTTTATTTCATCAACCGAAATGCCTTGGGACTCTATCATTTTACCCCAGAGCTTATTGGAAGGTGAAAATGCGTCCGGGACATTTTGTCCAGCAAGAATGAACTGCGCACCCAGGCCAGAGGGCATTTTACGCACGGAAATGGCGGCGGTTTTGCCATTGCTTATGCTTTTGCCCATTCTGTTGAACCGTTCGGCCAATTCGTTATAGAGCCCATCTGTGCCTTTTCCCGACTTTTCCGAAGAGGTGAAAATCTCGACTGACTCTACGCTTGAACTGTCAGGCTGCCCAACAGTTATGGGGTACTCTGAAATACTTGGCAGGAGCGAAAGCAGGTTCGTTGGCGTTAGCTCAATGTTGGCGCGGACACGGTTTTCTTGCCGTGTGGGCTTGATATCCTCTGCGACCAGCTTTGCAATGTTTTCGTGTGCGGCTTCAGTTGTTTCAATTGGTGCGCCGCCACAACCGCTAAGCGATAGCGCGCCGGCAACAAGGGCAGTACCGACAAGTGCTTTCATGGTCATCTTCATCAAACAGCTCCTTCGTTGCGCCATAAGCGCTAAATATGAAATTTCTTCGCGCGGTCTGCCAACTCACGAAGTCGCAATATGGCCTCATCGTGTTCTGTGGCGTCCTGCTTTTGAATATTGGCGACTTCCACCAACGTTTCTGCGAGCGCGGTCAATAGGGTGCGATTGGCTTCAATAATCTCGTTCATTTTTGTGCGCTGGGCGCTGACTAGTTCCATGCGTCGCTCAATTGCCAAATCGGCGCCCTGCTCTGGCATCGAATTTGCCAAGTCTTCCCGGTCAATTCCAGAAACGCTGCGCGCGATAACCACAAGATCAGAAAGGTTTTGAACCACTATGTTTTGGACACGTTGGGCGATCTCTGCGTGCGAACTTACCGAAAGCGGAGAATCTGCGAACCGCTTTGTTATCACCTCGTGGTAATCGTCCACCATTCCCAATAGTCGGTCAGTCTGCTTTGAGGCCTCAATTTCACCAATCTCATTCAAGTTCAACGAGATGGTGCGTATTTCGCCGAGAATGCGTTCATAATTGGCTTGTTCTTTGGCGGCGAGAACCCGTTGCTGATCTCGTTTTTCAAAACCAAGCAAATTGTAACTAAAGGGAACCGTAAACGCGAGCACGGCAGAGATCGCCGCGTAGGCTGCGACCCAGATCAAATCGACCTGAAACCACCAATAAAATGCAGGCACAAACAACAGCGAAACCAGTAAAGCCACCAAAAATATGTTTCGCACCGTTTGTTTCGCCCCTCTTGCTCTGCTGAGACGTATATTGGTTGGTTTTGCTTGAATTTCAACCCATTGCTGAACATTCATGAGTTTAATCACTGCAATTAACTGCGCTTTTAACGTTGGCTGATAGCCTTTGATTTGGAAAAACAACGGAACCAACGGCCAACATGCCAAAAATTGATGCTGTCCTGTCGATTGAAGATCGCGCGAATTTGATGAACAGAGCGGCTGAAGCAGCAAAGCCTGCGTTTGCAACCACATTTTTGGATCGTGCCCAACGACCAACGGGCATGCTTCGTGCCATGGATCGCGACGAGTTGGTGAAATGGCTGACTGAGCTTGAAAGCTCAATCGAATTGGTGCGCAAACTGGTTCAACATTTGCGAACAGAAGACGGTGCGGACCAAATCACCCTAGCCGATGCTGATACTGCCGCCCATTCTGCGGCAAAAGCATCTCAGGTTTTATTGCGCCGTTGCCGCCTTATCGTTGAACACACGAAACCCGTTTCTGCGGATCCAGCATTTAATACTCTAGTCAACGAATGTTTGGATAAAGTGCAATTCGTACATGATGACGCATGCGAGCTTGCCCAGCTCTAGCGGGCATCAAAACCATGGCCATGTTTGGGTTTTTATCATGGCGGGTGGGGAGGGATTCGAACCCCCGGAACGCTTGCACGCTCGCCGGTTTTCAAGACCGGTGCATTCAACCAGCTCTGCCACCCACCCGCAATGATGGAGCGTGATCTAACGTAGTGCGCCACAAGTTGCAAGGGGTAAATCGATATAAAATTCAATTGTTGGGCTCAAATGCGCGAACGCCCCACTTTGCCTACAATTTTTGACGCACGAAACAACCAAGCGAGAGGGTTCGCCCCCCTCGCCTTTGCAGTGCATTTGGATTTCTAGCTTTGTTTTTGGCGTTTTTTGCGTAGTGAAATCAATATATTGATCGATTCGACGCCAGTTGCGAATGCCATAGCGAAATAGATATATCCTTTTGGAATATGAAACCCAATGCCGTCCGCAACGAGAGACATACCAATGAGCATCAAAAACGCCAAAGCGAGCATTTTGGTTGTTGGGTGCTCAGCAATAAACTTGGAAATTGGAATTGACCCAACATACATGACAAACATTGCAATAGTGACCGCTGCAACCATGACGGGCACATGCTGGGCCATGCCGATTGCGGTGACGATTGAATCGACAGAAAAGACGATGTCAATAATGATAATCTGACCGATAATGGCCATAAATGTGGCGCCAACTTTGGATTTGGGTTCATCCCCATGCGGGTCTTCCACTGCTTGGTGGATTTCATGGGTCGCTTTGTAGAGCAGGAATAATCCTCCGGCGATCAAGATGACGTCTCGCCATGCGAAATCATGGCCAAAGGCTGTAAAAAGTGGCTGTGTTAGGCCAATGATCCAGGCCAGGAGTGCCAGCATTACTATTCGGGCGACCAATGCCAAAGCGAGGCCAATTTTGCGGGCTTGATCTGCCTGTTTTTCAGGCAAACGCGATACAAGCACGGATATGAAGACGATATTGTCTATACCTAGGATAATCTCCATGGCCGTTAGTGTGGCCAAACTGGCCCAAATCGCAGGGTCTGAAATCCATTCCATTTGCCGAATCCCCTCGTCTTGAATGGTTTTGTGTGTTCGGTGGAGCATAATTCATATTTGAACGGTGTGAACTATCGATTTGCAGTTATCGCCACCGGCTGCGTCACCATGGTGATTGGCATAGGGTTTGAATTGAGGCATAAGGCTTTGGTGCTTTTCACTCAGAGCAAGAGAGCTTGATGCAATACGACATAGCAATAATTGGTGGCGGCCTAACAGGCGTTGCGGCCGCGCGACTGGCCGCAGAGCGTGGCTTCAGTGTCGTTCATTTCGCACCTGCGTTTGCCAAGGACTATCGAACATCCGCCTTGATGATGCCGACCGTCGACTTCATGCTTCATGCGGGCCTGATATCTGATCCGCATGCCTTCGGCACTCCACTGCGCAAAATCAGGATCATTGACGCCACAAGCCGGCTATTGCGGGCACCAGAGGCTTTGTTTGATAGTGCTGAGATAGAGATTGAAGCATTTGGCTACAATTTTGCTAATTGTGATTTGCTCGATGCTTTTTCACAGCCATCTCAACACTTCGACGTCAAAGAAACTATGGTTGAGCAAATCAAGCAGGAAAATGGCCATTACAAAATAAGCAGTCAAGACGGCACTTCAGTATCAGCCACCATGCTCGTTGGGGCCGACGGCAAAAAATCAAAGGTGCGTGATAGTCTT
>NZ_CAKZPW010000094.1:0-5148 GCF_937139385.1 uncultured Maritalea sp.
AATGCATCCACCAGTTCATTATGCATCACATGCTGCACACGTAAATCAATGGACAATTCAACTGGTTGCAACGAACGATCTCTGGCAAAGCCGAGATCTTGCAACAATGCAACTTCACGTTGATCCAGAAATCGCTCCAGGCCAGCAATGCCAACATTGTCGACATTCACCGCACCCAAAATATGCGCAGCAACATTACCACCAGGGTAAAACCGTCGCGATTCTGAAACAAAATCAATGCCAGGAATGCCAAGCCGCAGAATTCGCTCTTTTTGCTGGGGTGTTAGTTCACGGCGAAGCCAAACAAATCCTTCGTCCCCATCAAGCCTGCCCCGCAACCACTTGCGGTCCATGTCTGGGAATTCAATTGAAAGGGCTTCAACCGCTTCATCGACATCAATTATCCGACGGGGCTCGGCAAATAGCGAAGGCACTTGAATATCAAGCGCAAGTGGGCTGCCATTTCGGTCGACCAATGCGGGTCGAGTAGCGGTTAGCGCAGGCCGCGCTTGCCCCAGCGCCACATCATCCACTTCAACCGCTGCAAGCATAACCAAGCGGACAGCAACTATTGAAAACACAAGCATAGCCAGGGCGACTGTCAGCCGAATGCGGCTCTTCGTCATATGCCCGCGCGATTTGCGGGCTCCATCTATGGCAATTGCTGGTCCAACATCATGCATCACGTCACTCATTGGCTCGACAATCCATCAACATTGCTCGGATCAACTCCGGCGCCCAAAGACATCAGCAGAGCATCCAAACCCTCAACGTCTGGCGCAACAGGCCGCATTGGGATGTCTTGGATGGATCCATATTGCGCAATAACGATTGGCGCGACGTTTAATGCATCTGCATGACGCTCAACAATGGCTTGCAAACGACCAGGCTGATTAAGAAACGCCCATTCAGCATCTAGGGCGCTCAAGACTTGTTTTTGTCCCGCAATTTCATCCTGCAACTCAATCACTTGTGACTGCACTTCTTCAGTACGGTACTTTTGGCCATAAACCATGATCAGCGCCAAGAAACTTGTACAAAGAAGAAAGAAATTAAATGCGCGCATTAGGAGGCAAACTCCCTTCTGGCGTAACCAGGCACACCTAACCCTTCAATGCTCAACTCCCGGGCAGGTTCACTATTGCGCGTGGCAAAGCGCAGAGTCGCAGAGCGCGCACGCGGGTTCGCATCCAGTTCGTCTTTGCCCGCTCGAATGGCCTTAGAAATATTGTCCCAAGGCAACAGGTTCTTTGTTTGCATGGGGGCGTGACGCGACCCTTTTTCTTGTGGCTTAAAGAAGCGCTTCACAATCCGGTCTTCAACTGAATGGAACGAAACCACTGCCAATACACCACCTGCTGGCAACAGCCGTTCCGCAGCAAATAGTCCACGCACGAGTTGACCATATTCAGCATTCACCGCAATTCTCAACGCTTGAAAGCTTTTCGTCGCAGGGTGTGATCCACCCGGCTTACGCCCAAGTTTTTCGCCAATCAATTCTGCTAGCTCTGCCGTGGTTTCAAAGGGTTTTTCATCCCGTTGGGCAACTATGGCGCTGGCGATCTGCCGTGCACGTCGCTCTTCGCCAAGCTCAAACAAGATATCGGAAATCTCGCGCTCATCGCGTTCATTGACCAAGTCTGCCGCACTTTCACCGGATTGCTCCATGCGCATGTCTAGCGGCCCATCTCGCATAAAGGAAAAGCCGCGCTCCCCTTCATCCAGCTGCATTGAGCTCACGCCGATATCAAGCACGACGGCATCAATGGGGGCGATATTGTTTTCTTGCGCCAAGTCTTCGAGATCGGCAAAGCGCCCCTGAACAAATCTGAAGTCGTCACCAAATTCTGCACTTAGGTTTTGCGCATATGGCAAAACATTTGGGTCACGATCAATACCAGTAACACGGGCACCCGCTTGCAAAAACGCGCGCGAGTAACCGCCTGCTCCAAATGTACCATCCACCACATGGCGCCCTTCAAGCGGTGAAATAGAACGAATAACCTCGTTCAGAAGAACCGAAATGTGGGGTGAATCTTGCGCCAAACAAATCTACGCCGCGTGTAAGAACACGTCGAGCTGTACTCCCTATGCGCCCAATACGCGGGCGGTGCTGCTCCATAAAATCATTCTTAAGAAAAAAACAATTTTGCCGAGCAGTTTCTATGATGAGGCTTAATTTTGTGTTGCTTTTGAAGCAATTGGGTAAAAAAGCCAGTTGGTCTATAAGCCGGATTTTGTAAGGCATAGCAAAGCTATACGCGGCAACCATTCATCTAGGGCATTTGTTACCAAATGCCTCATGCAACCTACCCGGATGACTAGCCTGGAAACGGGCCGGTCTTGCGACCGCGTCATCCCTATTTGGTTTTGCTCCCGGTGGGGTTTACCTTGCCAGAGCCATTGCTGGCCCTGCGGTGCGCTCTTACCGCACCCTTTCACCCTTACCATGCATCGCATGGCGGTTTGCTTTCTGTGGCACTTTCCCTAGGGTCGCCCCCGCCGAGCATTACTCGGCACCGTTTTTCCGTGGAGTCCGGACTTTCCTCTCCAGCTTACGCTGCAGCGGCTGCCCGACCAACTGGCACCTGTGGCATATGGGGCGCGGTGCAATACGTCAAGCGAAAGAACTACCCAATTAGTCGCGGCGACTATCCAAGATTGCGTCATAGGCAGAATTTATTGCCGCCATCTTTTTTGAGGTTACTTGCACCAAATCACTTGGCACCCCCTTGGCGATCAAACGATCAGGGTGATGCTCGCTTACCAATTTGCGATAGGCAATTTTCAAGTCTTTGTCTGAAGCATCCGGGTCCACGCCCAGAATGAAGTAAGGATCCGTACTCGAAAGGACCACATGCCGGGCAGCCAACCGTGCAAATTCTTCATCCGTGAAACCAAAAATTTCGCCGACAACCTGTAAATAGGCAAGCTCGTCTTCGTGGACCAAACCATCAGCTTCAGCAATGTGGAACAGGCCGTCTAACACATGTTCCAATGCGTCTTTGTCGTCATGGAACAAGCGCTCAATGCGTTTTGCATAGGATTCATAGCCGGCAACATCTTGCTGTGCGAGATCAAATATCCGCTCAACCTGATCTTCAGCGCCCGCTGGAATTTGAACATTCTGCCTGAAGGCACGAATCTCATCGGCAGTGACGACACCATCAGCGGCGGCCATTTTTGCAGATAGAGCCACAAGGGAAAGGGTAAATGCCGCTTCACGACCACCAAGCAGCCAGTTTTCCGGATCAAACAATTGCGCCAGAGAGCCAGCGATACCTGTACCCTCGGCAAAAGAGCCAATCTTCTCTGCAATAACCTGCCAAACTGACATTCGTTCACCCTCTTCAACCCGACAATTCGCCGAATTGGCCTAGATATAGAACAAATACGGGTACTTTCTAGGGCGAAAGCACAAATTCCTTGCCTTTATGCCGGACGACGACCCAATAGCCGCGCCAAAGCAAAGACCAAAGACGATCTGTTCATGGTGTAAAAGTGAAATTCTGTTACCCCCCGATCCACTAGCTCTGTCACTTGTTCCGCAGCAACGGCGGAGGCCACCAAAGCGTGCGTTTCGGGATCGTCTTCTAACCCATCAAACCGGTCCGCAAGCCAATCAGGAATGCTGGTACCACATCGTTTGGCAAAGTTCGCCACCTGGGTAAAATTGTGAATGGGCTGGATACCGGCCACAATAGGTGCATGCACGCCTGCATTGCGCGCTCTGTCCACGAACCGCAGGTAGTCGCTATTGTCAAAAAACATTTGCGTAATGGCGCGGCTAGCCCCCGCATCAATTTTGCGTTTCAAATTCTCAATGTCGCCGTGCCAATCCGGGCTTTGCGGGTGCTTTTCAGGATAGCACGCCACCGAAATATCAAAATCTCCAATTTCACGAATTCCTGCCACCAACTCCGCAGCATTTTTATAGCCCTGAGGGTGCGGCTGAAACGGCATTCCCACACCTTCTGGCGGATCGCCGCGCAGGGCCACAATCCGGGAAATGCCTGCTTCTTGATAGCCACGCACAACATCCCCAACTTCCTCTTTCGACGCACCAACACAAGTCAGATGCGCGGCGGCATTCACCCCAGTGTCTTTTTCAATCCGTGAGACAATTTTTGTGGTCCGGTCACGCGTTGTACCTCCAGCGCCATAAGTCACGGAAACGAAACGCGGATTCATTGGCGCCAACTTGTCCATAGCAACCCAAAAACGCTCTTCCATCTTATCGTTCTTTGGAGGGAAAAACTCGAAAGAGAGTTGAAGTTGTTGCAACTCATAGTCCGATTGCCGAGACAATCGTTCTGGCTGGCTGAAAATTGGTGTATCACTCATGGTCTATATCCGGTCCGTTTCAGGATTGGTCTGTCAAATGCCAAATGCAAACTGTTAGTCCGCCACCTGGTTTGTTATGGGGTATTTCTCGTGCGTCTGTAACCTTAAGGTGTGCGGCCTGCGCCCACGCTTGCATCTGTTCATGTGACAAGCCGAGGCGCTTATGAGCCTGCTCTTCGCGCAAAAACTCGAGCTTGTGGGGCATAAAGTCGACAACGACGATTTTGCCACCAGGTTTGAGCGTTTGTCGCGCGTTCAACAGGGCCTTTCCAGGATCAAGGAAATGGTGCAGCACCTGATGCAGCATCGTGATATCGGCACTGGCGCTATATTCATCCAACTGCGCGATATCGCCAAGCCGAACAAAGACGCTTTTTTGACCTGAACGTTCGAACTTGGAACGAGCAACCGAAATCATCTCCCGACTTGAATCGATCCCAACACCTTTTTTGAAATGTCCATCAAGCAATTCCAACATCCGGCCCGTACCGGTGCCCAAATCTATGAACATCTCAACGCTTGTGCCCTTCATCATGTCCACAATGGCTGCCTCCACCGCAGATTCGGGCGCATGTAAGGAACGAACACGATCCCAGTCTCGGGCAACTTTGGAGAAGTAGGTTGCAGCACGCATTTGATGATCGCGCCGAACAGCTTCAAGCCGCAAAACATCTGCTTGTAGCACTGGGTCACTGGCATCAAGCTGCTCAAGTAAATGTTGCACCAACACTGCGGCGTTGGCTTCATCAGATAGCCGAAAGAATGCCCACGCCCCTTCTGAATGCCGCGACACAAGTCCTGATT
>NZ_CAKZPW010000095.1:0-4071 GCF_937139385.1 uncultured Maritalea sp.
CCAGCGCATCCGTTTCCATTTATTCCTAACCTTGGTTTTTCTTTGGCGTTTGAGCTTAAGCGCCCGGACGAAGATGACACGTTGACCGCGCTTGTTCGTGTGCCGAACAATGTGGAGAGATTTGTGTTTTTGCCCGACGAGTTGACCAAGGGCAAACGTATTGAAATGGTCACCATTGAAACGCTGATCAATTTGTTTTTTGAAGGCATGTTCCCGGGGCATGAGGTTGTAGGTGCCGGTGCATTTCGGGTTATTCGCGACAGCGAAATGGAGATTGATGACGAAGCGGCTGACTTGGTGGTGGAGTTTGAATCCGCATTGCGTCAACGGCGCCGTGGGCAAGTGATCCGGCTAGAGATTGATAGATCTATGCCGCGCAAATTGCGCAAGCGGATCGCCGATGAATTGCACGTGGGCCAAGAAGATACATTTGAGGTTGAGGGCTTTTTGGCTCTTTCGGATGCATCGAGCATTTGTAGCGTTGATCGTTCGGATTTGAAGTTCAAGCCGTTCAATGCGCGATTCCCAGAACATGTTCGTGACCATCAGGGTGATTGTTTTGCGGCGATCAAACAAAAAGACATAGTTGTTCACCACCCTTATGAAAGCTTTGATATTGTTGCACAATTTTTGATGCAGGCGGCGAGCGATCCTGATGTGGTCGCGATCAAGCAGACGCTTTACCGCACGTCCAATGACTCTCCAATTGTTAAAGCGCTTATTCAGGCGGCGGAAGCGGGTAAATCCGTTACGGCATTGGTGGAGCTAAAAGCGCGGTTCGACGAAGAAGCAAATATCCGCTGGGCGCGCGATTTAGAGCGGGCTGGCGTGCAAGTAGTATTTGGTTTTATTGAGTGGAAGACCCACGCAAAATTGGGCCAAGTGGTGCGCCGCGAGAAAAAAGGGAAATTGGTTTCCTATTGCCATATTGGTACTGGCAACTACCACCCGATTACCGCCAAGATTTACACTGACCTGAGTTACTTCACCACGAACCCATCAATCACGCGGGATGTGGCACGGGTGTTCAATTATATTACTGGATACGCACGGCCTACAGCACTTGAGTGCATTTCGGTTTCGCCAATGGCGCTGCGCAGTACTTTGCTGCAACATATTGATAAAGAAATTGAACACGCCGAAGCCGGGGAGCCTGCGAGTATTTGGTTTAAGATGAACTCTTTGGTCGATCCAAAGGTTATTGATGCGCTTTATCGTGCCTCTCAGGCTGGCGTGCAGGTTGATCTGGTGGTGCGTGGCATCTGCTGTTTGCGCCCCGGTATTCCAGGTTTTTCGGACAATATTCGGGTGAAGAGCATTGTTGGTCGGTTCTTGGAGCACTCGCGTATCTTTTGTTTTGGGCAGGGACACGAAATGCCTTCGCGCAAGGCTGCGGTCTATATTTCTTCCGCTGACCTGATGCCACGAAATCTTGATGGGCGCGTGGAGGTTTTGGTGCCTTTGTTCAATAAGACCGTTCAAAAACAGGTGCTTGATCGGATCATGGTGGCGAACATAAATGATAATCAGCAAAGCTGGGAGGTGCTTCCCGATGGCACTTCGCGGCGAATCGAGCCACAAGAAGGGGAGGTCGTGTTTAATGCGCAAGATTATTTTATGACCAACCCAAGCATGTCTGGCCGCGGTAGTGCTTCGGCAAGCGAGGGGCTTGTTGAAGAGGATGAGGATTGATCCGTTCATTTGTTAAGTCACTAAAATCACCAACTGCCCAGGGTCGCATTAGCGAAGGGCAGCCAATTGCAGTGCTTGATATTGGGTCGAACTCCGTTCGTTTGGTCATTTATGAACGTCATATCCGCGCTCTCACGCCAATCTATAATGAAAAAGTTGCGTGCGGGTTGGGTCGGGGTGTCGGGCAAACTGGTGCGTTGGCCGAAGAGAGCGTTGAGCGTGCTTTGATCGCCATGCGGCGCTTTGCACTTGTGTGTCAGCTCACCAAAGTTGGCGATTTGCACATTTTAGCGACAGCTGCCACGCGCGACGCCAGCAATGGCGCGATGTTTATTGCTGGTGTTGAAGAGATAATGAACACCAACGTACGCATCCTTACAGGTGAGGAAGAAGCCTATTTTGCGGCGCTTGGTACGATCGCGGGCATGCCGCAACAGCAAGGCATGTTGGGCGATTTTGGTGGCGGCAGCCTTGAATTGGCGATCTTGGATGGTGTGTTGCCCGGAGATGGGGAAACCCATCCCTTGGGGGCTATTCGGCTGCAAGATGATAGCGAACGCAGCGCCAGCAAAGCTTATAAGATTGCCCGTAAAACGCTAGCGAGTTCCCCAATAATGGAACGGGTTCAGCATTCAGAGTTTGTGGCTATTGGCGGCACATGGCGGGCCTTGGCAAAAGTTCACCAGATCCAGACTGCATATCCCCTATCGATGGTGCAGGGCTATCGCGTTGATGCTGATAAAATGATCGACATGTGCAGCCAAATCATTGAACTGGCGGATAAGGGCGAGTGGCCCGAAGCGGCACAACGGCTTTCCAGTAATCGCAAGGACTTGCTCAGCTTTGGCGCCGCCGCATTAAACGCGGTGCTGGAAGTTGGCAAGTTTAAGACAGTCAAATTCTCAGCGCTCGGCGTGCGCGAAGGTTATTTGTTCGGTCAACTAGATAGCGCTGAACAAGAAGTCGATCCGCTTTTACAAGCGTGCGAAGAGTTGTCAATTTTGCGGTCTCGCTCGCCGTCTCATGCGCATGAGCTGATTGAATTCACAAATCGGTTTGTTGCCGCAATGAACTATGATGAAAATCAGGTGTTGCAACAGTTGCGTTATGCTGCGTGCTATTTGTCAGACATTTCGTGGCGCGGGCACCCCGACTATCGAGGTGTGCAGGCTGTTGATGCAGTAGCTTACGGTTCATTTGTAGGGATTGACCACACAGGGCGGGCCCATTTGGCGCGGTGTTTAGCAGTGCGATATTTAGGACTTAAGCGTAAGCACCTTGATAATGATGATCTATTTGAAATGTGCTCGCAAAAATCTGCCCGTCATGCAGACACGTTGGGGGCGCTCTTTCGTGTCGCTTATTTGTTGTCCGCTGCTATGCCCAACGTGCTGCCACTTGTTGAATGGGAGCGCGTTGGGGACAAGCTGCAACTACTTTTGCCAGCGGGCTATGAAGTGTTAGCCGCTGAGAAAATGCTGAGGCGTTTAAACCAATTGGCAGCGTTTCTTGAACTAGAAGCTGAAGTGATCGTGCGTTAGCTATTCAGCCTGTACATCAACTTCAATTGGCACAATGCCATCGGGTGTTGCGCCCAGAGCCATTTTTCCATTTTTGATCGATAAGGCAAGATCTCCAAACACGTCGCGCCGCCAGCCTGCCAACGCGGGGACTAAAGCGTTGTCGTCTAAAACAATTTGATCGATATCGTCGCTCGAGGCGATAATGCGTGGGGCCACCCCTTGGTTTTCGCTGACCGCCTTAAGCAAAACGCGCAGCAGATCGCCGATTGCCCCTTTGGGCGACGGGCCATTAGGCTTGCGCGGCACTTTGGGCAAGTCATCTTTGTCAATTGCTTGAACGCGCGTTACTATTTTGATGATTTCTTCCGCTGATGATGACCGGCCAAATCCTTTTGAAAAGGAGCGTAGGCGGTCAAATGCTTTGGCCGAGTTCGGTTGTTGTTGCGCTAACTCGTAAATGGCATCGTCTTTGACCACGCGGCCGCGCGGTACATCTTGTTGTTGCGCTTTGCGTTCGCGCCATGCGGCTAGTTCAATCATCATGGCCAAATCGCGTGGCCGATTGACTTTCATTTTCAATCTTTTCCACGCTTCCTCGGGCTTCACGAGATAGTTCTCTTTGTCCATCAAAGCGTTAAGTTCTGCTTCAATCCACGGGCGGCGGTCTTTTTCTTCGAGCAAATTGGCTATGTGCAAGTAGCAATCGCGCAAGTGAGTGACGTCACCAATGGCATAGGTGAGTTGCTTGTCGCTCAGTGGACGCCGCGTCCAGTCGGTAAACTGGCTTGATTTATCAATGTGTTGCTTGGTGATGCGCTGCACAAGATTATCGTAAGAAATCGAATCCCCAAGGCCA
>NZ_CAKZPW010000096.1:0-4634 GCF_937139385.1 uncultured Maritalea sp.
TTTGACGTCCGTTTCTATCTTGTTGCCATCCTATTTATTATTTTCGACCTCGAAGTCGCGTTCCTGTTTCCATATGCGGTGTCTATCGGCGAAGTTGGTACCTATGGCTGGGTTGTTGTGATGTTGTTCCTCGCTGAATTGCTCGTTGGGCTGAAATATGCGTGGGACAAAGGCGCGCTGGATTGGGAATAGGGCAGGGATAGGAAGAGATATGTCGAGTATAATTACACCTGCCGGTTCCGCTGCCCGTGATATGGGGACGCCGGCCTATGATCCGAAGAAACACGACCCGTTTTTTGACGGTCTGAATAATGAACTGGCCGATAAGGGCTTTATCGTTGCGGCGTCTGATGACCTTGTGACGTGGGCGCGGACAGGCAGTTTGATGTGGATGACGTTCGGGCTTGCGTGTTGCGCCGTAGAGATGATGCAGGCCTCGATGCCGCGTTATGATCTCGAGCGCTTTGGCTTTGCGCCCCGGGCCTCCCCCCGCCAGAGCGATGTGATGATTGTTGCGGGCACTTTGACCAATAAAATGGCTCCGGCGTTGCGCAAAGTCTACGATCAAATGCCAGAGCCGCGCTATGTGATCTCTATGGGGTCATGTGCAAACGGCGGTGGTTATTACCATTATTCTTATTCTGTGGTGCGCGGTTGTGACCGGGTTGTGCCAGTGGACATTTACGTTCCTGGTTGCCCACCAACTGCTGAGGCGCTTTTGTATGGCATCTTGATGCTGCAAAAGAAGCTTCGCCGTACCGGCACAATTGAGCGATAGGGCGTGACAATGGATACAACGCTTAGCGAACTTGGCGAGTATATTGCAGCGAAGTTGGGGGATGCCATCCTTTCAACGGATATGAGCTTTGACGAGCTTACGCTGAATATCGAGCGCTCCTCTATTGTTGCGGTGATGCGCTTTCTAAAAGAAGATAGCCAATGCCAATTCTTCAGTTTTATCGATGCATGTGGTGTGGACTATCCAGCCCGCCCAGAGCGTTTTGATGTGGTTTATCATTTGCTCAGCCCTACACGGAATGTGCGCATTCGCGTGAAGCTGACCACAGATGAGAAAACACCCGTTGATTCCATTTGTGAAGTTTTTCCTGGTGCGGATTGGTTCGAGCGCGAAGCCTATGACATGTACGGCATTTTGTTCGTGGGTCACCCAGACCTTCGTCGCTTGCTGACAGACTATGGTTTTGAAGGTTATCCGTTGCGCAAAGACTTCCCGGTGACCGGGTTTGTTGAAGTTCGCTACAATGAAGAGTTGAAGCGGGTCGTTTATGAGCCTGTGAAACTAGCGCAAGAATTCAGAAATTTTGATTATCTCTCACCTTGGGAAGGCACTGATTATGTGCTGCCCGGTGACGAAAAAGCGCAGAGCTGAGGTTTATCATGGCAGAAGCTCAGGTAAGAAATTTTAACATCAACTTCGGCCCGCAGCACCCTGCGGCGCACGGCGTGTTGCGTTTGGTTCTGGAACTGGACGGCGAAGTTGTTGAACGGTGTGATCCGCACGTTGGATTGTTGCACCGTGGTACGGAAAAGCTGATAGAGCAAAAGACCTATTTGCAAGCCGTTCCATACTTTGACCGCCTAGATTATGTGGCGCCGATGAACCAAGAGCATGCCTTTGCTCTGGCTGTCGAAAAGCTATTGGGCATTGAAGTGCCGCGGCGTGGTCAATTGATCCGCGTGCTCTATTCAGAAATTGGGCGCATTCTCAATCACTTGTTGAATATCACGACACAGGCTTTGGACGTTGGTGCGTTGACACCGCCGCTTTGGGGCTTTGAAGAGCGTGAAAAGCTGATGATTTTTTATGAACGTGCATGTGGTGCGCGTTTGCACGCGGCCTATGTGCGTCCTGGTGGGGTTCATCAAGACCTTCCGCCTGAGTTGCTCAATGACATTGAAGCATGGTGTGATCCATTCCTTGATGTTTGTGATGACATTGAAGGTCTTTTGACCGACAACCGGATTTTCAAGCAGCGTAACGTTGATATTTGCAACGTGGCGCTTGATGATGCTTGGGAGTGGGGTTTTTCAGGCGTGATGGTTCGTGGCTCCGGTGCACGATGGGATTTGCGCAAGTCGCAGCCTTATGAGTGCTATGAAGAGATGGAATTTGACATTCCAGTGGGCAAAAACGGCGATTGTTATGACCGTTACCTGTGCCGCATGGAAGAGATGAAGCAGTCTGTTCGTATCATGCGTCAGTGCATTGAAAAGCTACGTGCGCCTGAAGGGCAGGGACCTGTTTCATCCACCGACGGTAAAATTGTTCCGCCAAAACGGAATGAAATGAAACAGTCGATGGAAGCACTTATTCACCACTTTAAACTCTATACCGAAGGCTACAAAGTTCCAGCTGGCGAAGTTTACGCCTCTGTTGAAGCGCCAAAAGGTGAGTTTGGTGTGTATCTCGTATCAGATGGGTCAAATAAGCCGTATCGTTGCAAAATTCGCGCCCCAGGTTTCGCGCATATGTCAGCGATGGATTTCATTAGTAAGGGCCATATGCTCGCCGACGTGTCAGCGATTATTGGTACCCTTGATATCGTATTTGGTGAGGTGGACAGGTAATGTCAGTACGTCGTCTCGCAGAGGATCAAGTGCAGCCTGAAGGTTTTGCGTTCAACGCAGAAAATTTGAAGTGGGCTAAACAAACGATCGCTAAATATCCTGAAGGCCGACAACAGTCGGCTGTCATCCCGTTGTTGATGCGGGCGCAAGATCAAGATGGTTGGGTAACCAAACGTTGTATCGAGCATGTGGCAGATATGCTTGAAATGCCCTACATCCGGGTATTAGAAGTTGCGACTTTTTACACGCAGTTCCAGCTGAAGCCAGTTGGTACGAAAGCCCATATTCAAGTGTGTGGCACCACACCGTGCATGTTGCGTGGCTCTGAGGATTTGATCAAGGTTTGTAAATCCAAGATCAACGATAAGCCGTTTGAAACCAACGCCTCGGGCAC
Source organism: uncultured Maritalea sp. (assembly GCF_937139385.1). NCBI lineage: Bacteria > Pseudomonadati > Pseudomonadota > Alphaproteobacteria > Hyphomicrobiales > Devosiaceae > Maritalea > uncultured Maritalea sp. Next base: position 2,984 of record NZ_CAKZPW010000096.1, read on the forward strand.
TTTGTCTTGGGAAGAGGTTGAGTGTCTTGGTGCATGTGTGAATGCGCCCATGATGATGGTCTTTAAAGATACATATGAAGACCTGACCCCTGAGCGGTTAGAAGAGATTATTAACGAGTTTGAAGCTGGCAAAGACGTAAAAGTTGGCCCCCAGATTGACCGTCAGTTTTCCGCTCCTGAAGGTGGCATGGTCACTTTGACGGAAGTTCCTACGCGCAAAGAAACAAAGGTTGCTAAAGCTCCTGCCAAGAGAGCACCAGCCAAGGCTGCGGCATCAAAGCCAAAGGCGACCAAAGCTGCAAAAGCTGAAGCGCCTAAGGTGGCAGTGAAAAAACCTGTAGCGAAAGCTGCAGTAAAGCCCGCGGATGCAAATGCGCCTTTGTTTGATGCACCAGCTGGTGACAAGGATGATCTGAAGTTGATTTCTGGTGTTGGCCCTGTGCTTGAGCGCAAGTTGAACGAATTGGGCATCACCCAATTCGCGCAAGTGGCCAAACTCACCAAGAAACAAATCACAGAAGTCGATGATCGGTTGAGCTTTAAAGGCCGGATCGAGCGCGATGATTGGAAAGCACAAGCCAAGGCCTTGGCCAAAGGTGGTGCCGAAGAATATCGCAAAGTCTTTGGTAAGGATCCACGCTGATGGCACAAAAGATTTTGGGCGTTGAAATGAGTGGCAAAAACATTGTGATCGCGATTGCGTTCATGGTTGCCACTTATCTTGCCATTCGGGTCGTAGGCATGTTTGCACTTGTTCTAACCTCAGGCTTTTTGGGGTTTGTGGTGAGTGCTGTTGTCGGTTTCTTGCTGTTCGCAGCTTACATGCGGGGGCGCTAAGATATGTTGTCAGATCAAGACCGTATTTTCACAAACCTTTACAATCAGGGCGATTGGGGCCTTAAGGGCGCGCTTAGCCGTGGTTCTTGGTCGCAAACCAAATCGTTTATCGATAGGGGTCGCGATTGGATCACAGACGAGGTGAAATCCTCGGGCCTACGTGGCCGTGGTGGCGCGGGTTTTCCAACAGGTTTGAAATGGTCATTTATGCCAAAGGTGAGCGACGGTCGTCCTCACTATTTGGTGGTGAATGCTGATGAATCAGAGCCAGGCACCTGTAAAGACCGCGAAATCATGCGCCATGATCCGCATCATCTTGTTGAAGGGTGTTTGTTGGCTGGCCGCGCAATGGACGCGCATCACGCATACATTTATGTGCGTGGCGAGTTTGTTCGCGAGCGCGAAGCGCTGCAAGCAGCTGTTGATCAAGCCTATGACGCGAACCTTATCGGTAAGAACAATGTGCACGGATGGGACTTTGATATCATCGTCCATCACGGTGCCGGTGCTTACATTTGTGGTGAAGAAACAGCGCTGCTTGAAAGCCTTGAAGGCAAAAAGGGTCAACCACGGTTGAAACCACCGTTTCCTGCGGGCATGGGCCTTTATGGTTGCCCAACGACCGTGAACAACGTTGAATCAATTGCTGTTGTGCCAGAAATTCTGCGTCGCGGAGGTTCTTGGTTTGCTGGTTTGGGCCGAGAGAACAACACGGGTTCAAAACTGTTCTGCGTTTCTGGCCATGTGAATACGCCAGCCACATTTGAAGAAGAAATGGGTATTCCTTTTGGTGAGTTGATCGACAAGCATTGCG
>NZ_CAKZPW010000097.1:0-7285 GCF_937139385.1 uncultured Maritalea sp.
GAAGTTGTTATTTCTGTTGGCAAAGCGCGACCCTTGATTAAGGAGCTTCTGTCTTTGGCTGAAAATGCAGTGCTGCCTTTGGATCGGCGCGTTGATGATCCTGTAGAGCTTTATATCGGCGATCGATTAATCGGGCGCGGCGAACTGCAAGAACTTGAAGGCGGTGAACAGGGCCAACTTGCGATTAGACTGACCGAAGTCATCAACGACCCTGCAGATCTTGGTCAATAGAACGTTCATAAAGGGCGTCCTCGTTGGCCTTCTCATGATATGGGCCGGGCCGGGCATCGCGCAGGAAGGTGCCATAACTCTTGGCGATGACGGGTCATTGACGACCCGCACAATTCAACTTTTTGTGCTGATCACAATCCTTAGTATCGTGCCGGGGATTGCAATCATGGTGACTTGTTTTCCTTTCATTGTAACGGTCCTTGCGATTTTGCGCCAAGCGATTGGACTACAACAATCGCCGCCAAACATGGTGTGCAATATAGCTTTGGCGGTACCCAAGCCGAGCAAGGCGCCGCCTTTGGCGATTTGCAGCTGGGCGGGTTTATCGCCTTGGGCATAATGTATGTGATTATTTCTTGGATATTTGCATCTTATTTCGCCCCATTGGCCGTCATGCTCATCATCCCGTTCGGCATCGTTGGTGCGATCTGGGGCCACTATATCATGGGCTACAATCTCACCATTATTTCCATGATGGGCCTATTGGGATTGGCCGGTATTTTGGTGAACGACTCCATTGTTTTTGTTTCGCGTTTGCAGGAGCGCGTGCAAGAAGGCGACAGTTTAGAAAAAGCCGCAACCGGTGCAGCGCGAGATCGATTGCGCGCCGTGCTGCTGACGTCACTCACCACCATTGGCGGCCTTACCCCTCTGTTGTTTGAAACCAGTCTGCAAGCCCAGTTCTTGATCCCAATGGCGATCACCATCGTGTTTGGCTTGGGTTTGGCTACAACCTTAGTCTTGTTCCTTGTGCCCGCCTTTATTGGCATTGGCGCAGATATTGGCGCTTTCTTTGGTTGGCTTTTCCTCCGCAAAGGCGCCCCAAGTTTCCGCGGTCTTCTGCGCGGCGATCATCACACGGTTCCACGTGGACCGGATTTGGAGGGGTAGGGCATTTTGGAAATCGCTAAAGCCGTTAAACCGTTGGCATCTGATCACTAACCAGTCTAATTCCGCCAGAAGCGGGGCAGGAACAAGACGATCACGGTAAAGATTTCCAGGCGTCCGATAATCATGCCCGCTGCAAGTAGCCATTTAGAGATGTCTGGCAACGGAGCGAAGTTTCCAGAAGGGCCAATGATGTCGCCCAATCCCGGCCCAACATTGGAGATGGCTGTTGCTGCGCCTGAAAAGGCGGTAAGCGCATCCAAACCGGTTAAGCTTAGCAGCAGGGCCAACACCATGAATGATGCAATATATAGAAACACAAAGCTCATCACTGAGGCGGACACATCGTCGGTTAAAATGGCGCCATTATAGCGCTTCACAAACACGCCCGAGGGATACAGAATTTCGCGAATATGTTGCTTCAAGTCTAAAAACAGCACTTGGAACCGGAAGACCTTGATGCCGCAGGATGTGGAACCAGCACATCCTCCAATGAAGGTCAAAATAAAGAACAGGGTTGCCGCTTCATGGCCCCAGCTGCCGTAATCGGCCGTAGCATATCCGGTCCCTGTCATCACAGAGGTCACCGAAAAAAGCGCATGGCGAAATGCTTCTTCGCCGCGCCCGATATCCTCAACATATTGAATGATCACCGCAGCAAACGCGAAAACACCAAGCGTTGCCAAAAACGCGCGCACCTGTGAATCGCCAAATAGGCTTTTGCGATCCCCTTGCAAAAACCGCACATAAAGCAAAAAAGGTAGCGCCCCCAATATCATGAAGGTGATCGCAATATAGTCGATCGCAACGCTCTCGTAGGAACTGATTGAGCCATCTCTGGTCGACAAGCCACCTGTTGCAACCGTTGTCATTGAATGCACAAGCGCATCAAATAGCGGCATGCCCGCAGCCCAATAGCTAATGGCACATATTAAAGTCAAAAGCATATAGACCGTGGTCATGCTACCCGCGATTTGGGCTGCACGCGGCAATATTTTGTCAGACGCATCAAATGCTTCAACGCGAAACATTTGCATGCCACCAATTTGCAGCATCGGCAGCACAGCGATTGCCATCACAATAATCCCAAGGCCGCCGAACCACTGTAACAGACCGCGCCACAACAAAATGCCCGGCGGCATATTATCAAGGCCGGTTATAACGGTCGAACCGGTCGTGGTTAGGCCAGATAGGGCCTCAAAGAATGAGTCGGTATAGCTAAGCCCTTGATCCGCCATGAAAAAGGGGAGAGCCCCAAAAAAAGCAAGCACCACCCACACCAAGGCCGTCATCAAAAAGGCCTGCCGAATATTTAGGGTTTGATCTTTTCCAACCGTTGCCGCCCACGTGCCCGCGCCCAAAAGCGTCGTCATAAGCCCGGTGGTCACAAAAACGATCCAATCCGGATTGCCCACCAGTGCGTCGGCGATCGCGGGCAAGAACATCGTGCAACCCAATGTGGCTGTAAGCGCACCGATGATCATCAATACAGGGCGAAAATCCATAAATGTCGCGATGCGTCCCTAGTTACCTGCCGCTTTGAATGTAAAGCCCTAGCACACTCTTTGATAACAAGAAAATGACCAATTCTCCTTGCCGGGATGTGGTAACCTGCCCAAACTTAAATGCAAGGGGATAATATTGTGCTCGACGGCTATATGCGTAAACTTATCGATGGACCACTTGATTTGGTGGGCCGGCAATTGGCCAAAACGGGCGTAAGTGCCAATGCGGTCACGCTTGCAGGGTTGGTTTTGGGGCTTTTCGCTGCACTTTTTATCGCTATTGGCAATATGCAGGCCGGTCTGTGGCTGCTGCTTATTTCCCGGGTGGCTGATGGGCTGGATGGGGCCGTCGCCCGCGCAACGCACAAAACTGACTTTGGCGGTTTTTGGGATATCGTTGCGGACTTCTTTTTCTACGGCGCAATCCCGGTGGCATTCGTGGTGCTAGACCCTTCAAACAACGCGGTTGCTGGTGCGCTTTTGCTCATGTCGTTCTATTTCAATGGCGGCACCTTTTTGGGCTATGCCATTCTGGCAGAAAAACACAAACTCTCCACAGCCCAGCGCGGTGCAAAATCGCTCTATTTTTCCACCGGGTTGCTTGAAGGCACAGAAACCATTGCGTTCTTTGTGGCGCTTTGCATCTGGCCGCAGCATTTCGCCATTATGGCATACCTGTTCGCTGCCGCCTGTTTTTACACGGCAACGTCACGTATTTGGTTGGCCTATCAAGAGTTTGCCAAGCGCTAGATTTGGTCCAAAGCAAAGGCAAAATCTTTGATCAGGTCTTGCCCGTCTTCCAAACCAACCGACAAACGCAACAATTTGCGGTTTATGCCCGCTTCCAATTGCTCTTCTTCAGAAAAACGCTGGTGGGTTGTGGTCGCCGGGTGAGTGATGATCGACTTTGCATCGCCCAAATTGTTCGAGATTTTCACAATGCCCAAACTGTCTGCCAGTTTAAAGGCATTCTCTTGGTTGCTACCAGACCCGTCACCCGCATTGCTTTTCACTTCCATCGCCAACATGGTTGACCCACCACTCATTTGCTTCATTCCAAGCTCATATTGCGGGTGCGATTTGTGGTGCGGGTAAAACACTTTGTCGATCTTTGGGTGATCGGCTAAAAAGTCAGCCAATGCGCTCGCAGATTGGGTCATCCGCTCAACCCGTATTGCCAATGTTTCCAAGCCCTTAAGCATCACCCAGGCATTGAACGGGCTAATGGTTGGGCCGGTTTGGCGAATGATGGTGTGGATATCGGCTTCGATCAACTCTTTTGATCCAAGGATGATGCCACCCATGCAGCGGCCTTGCCCATCGATATGCTTGGTGGCCGAATAGGTCACCAAATCTGCGCCCAATGCCAATGGTTTTTGAAATATTGGCGTGGCAAAAACATTGTCCACAATCAACACAGCGCCGTTGGCATGAGCAATTTCAGCCACTGCGGCAATATCCACCAACTCAAGCGTTGGATTGGTGGGTGTTTCAATAAAGATCGCTTTGGTGTTTGGCTTCATCGCGCGTGCAAAGTTTTCAGGGTCACGACCATCCACCAAGGTAGATTCAACGCCCCAACGGGGCAAATAATCTTCGACCACAAAGCGACAACCGCCAAACAATGCGCGCGCGGCAACCACATGGTCACCCGCCCGCACTTGGCTCATAACCGCCGTTGTTACCGCTGCCATGCCCGTTGCCGTTGCCCGCGCCGCTTGTGCGCCTTCAATCAAGCACATCCGGTCTTGAAACATGTCATACGATGGGTTGGAGAACCGCGAATAAATATGCCCGTCATCATCACCCATAAACCGCGCTTCCGCCGCGGCTGATGATTCATAAACAAACCCAGAGTTTAAATACAAAGCTTCAGACGTTTCGCCGTGCGGCGAACGGTACGTTCCGCCATGCACGGACTGGGTGGCGGCGCTCTGGTTTTTTGGGTCCGCTAACGGGTTTTTCGCGTTGGCCATTTCAAGCACTCCAAACAAAAATGCCGACCCAATTTGGCCGGCAATACGGTCGACTTTAGCAATTTGTTTAAGGTGGCTGCAATCAGACCGGCCAAATCACCACCAATTGCCGATGTAACGCCAATTGCACCTCGGCGTCAATATTGCTAGAGAATAGCCAACAAAAACACTCGGGCGGATTTCAATACACCAATGGCAGTTGTAACAGGCATCTTTTCTGCACGCATGATTGCAGATCTCAACGCATCAGGCTCCATCCTCACTTCAAAACTATTTGACGATGATCAGGTACAGCCTGCAAGCCTTGATTTGCGGCTCGGCGATATTGCATATCGTGTGCGCGCCAGCTTTCTGCCCGGGCCCGGCAAAGCCGTTAAAGACCGGATCAACGATCTAAAACTGCATCAAATTGACTTGTCTGTCGGCGCTGTGCTTGAGCGCGGTTGCGTATACATTGTGCCGCTAATGGAAAGCCTCAACTTGCCAAAAGGCGTTTCCGCCACCACCAACCCAAAAAGTTCCACCGGTCGTTTAGACATTTTCACCCGCGTCATCACAGATCAGGGCCGCGCGTTCGATACAGTGCCAGCGGGCTATCAGGGCCAGCTATATTTAGAAGTCAGCCCACGCACGTTCCCGGTGCTGGTGCGCCAAGGCTCTCGCCTTAGCCAAATCCGTTTCCGCGAAGGCGACACCCGCCTTAATGTGGCCGAGCACCAAGCTCTGCACAAAGAACAAACGCTGGTGTTTGACGAAAACGCCCCCGTCGATAATGGCGTTGCTTTGTCGATTGATCTTAAAGGCGGTGATCGGGGTGGTCTGATCGGCTATCGCTCAAAGCGCCACACAGCGGTGGTCGACGTGGATAAAAAGGCCGCGCTGGATATTCTTGATTTTTGGGAACCCATTTATGATCGTGGTGCAGCCGAACTGATCCTTGATCCAGATGAATTTTACATCCTTGTGTCACGCGAGGCCGTGCATGTGCCGCCCGACTATGCGGCGGAAATGGTGCCGTTTGATCATCTCATGGGCGAGTTCCGCGTGCATTACGCGGGTTTCTTTGACCCCGGATTTGGCCATGCCAACGCAGCAGGCGCAGGCAGCCGCGCTGTCTTGGAAGTCAGGTCACGCGAAGTCCCATTTTTGGTGGAACACGGCCAAACCATTGGTCGCCTGATTTATGAGCGCATGGCCGAACGCCCAACTAACCTTTATGGGGCAGACCTTAATTCAAACTACCAAGGCCAGCACCTTAAACTATCCAAGCATTTCAAGGCGAATTAGGCGGAAAGACCCAACAGCCGCAGTCGAGGCTTGTGCCGTGCGTTGTAAAGGTACTTCGCCCACATGGCGAACAAGGGGGTCATCATCCCAGCGTCGATTTCAATTTGATCACGCAACATGCATCCGCTTTCGGTTGGAGCAACCGTGCAGGTGTGCTCCCAACTCTTTACGCCAGCGCCTTTTTCGGAAGAGTGGAACCGCATCTTGTCATTGTCAAAAGCTGTCAGCGTCATTTCGTATTTTTGCTTTGGTAATTTCCCAAACAACGACACATCAACAACAATATGCTGCCCTTCATAGATGTTGCCGCTGGGCATACCGTCAAAAGTAACAAGTCCGGCCATTATTTCTTCGAACTTGTCTCCATCGATTATTAGTTCCCACAGCGTTTTTGCAGGCACAGGATATTCACTCGTTACAACAACAGTTTTTGTCATCATCGCCTCTTATTTGCTTAGCGCAGCTGCCAACACCGGCGCCATTTTCAACAAGGTCTTTTCATCGTGATACGGCGCCACGGCTCTGCCCACGTACGCCCAATGCATCAGAGTGGCACGTGCTAGAGCTTCGTCAGGGTTGACCCCCAATTGCACAAACGCCGCATAGAGATAATCGACGCGCATTTTGTCGATGTCTTTTACGATTTCAGCCACATGCGGATCAGAACCAGCCCAGGTTCTAATTGCTGCTTCCAGCTCTTGTGATTGAGCCAGAACGCGGCGCACCAATTCTTCAATTTGTTCTGCCGAGTTGGGCAATTGGCTCAACTGTTCAATCTGTGTTTGATTGATCCGAATGCGCCAATGCTCCAAAAGTTCTTTCTTGAATGCGTCGATGTTTTCGAAATGCCAATAGAAACTACCCCGGGTCACCCTCATCGCCCCAACCATCGCCTCTAGCTTCAGTCCTGTTGCTCCAGCGGTCTTCAGAACCTCAATGCCGTGATCCAACCAATCCGATTTTGCATGCCGCATATGACTCTCCATACCATACTGTATGGTATATAATTGTGACAACCGAAGGTCAAGTTAGATCATGTCTACTAGGTTTTCGACCAGAATGAAGCAGCGCATTTGTTGGCGTAAGAACAGTCGAACCATGGAGGTTGTGCACGGCAGCTTGTCCTTCGACAGTCTCAGGATGAGGTTGCGGGCGAGGGGTGATGTGGTGGGCGTGGGGTGAGGCGGCGTGGACGAACGGTGAAGTAGTGTTCATTTCATCAGCGCTATTGGGCAAGACGCTCGCGCCAATAGTATCCGTCATCCCTGCGCAGGCAGGGATCCAGGCCGGAGTAAACCACGAGCGCATTTGTTGGCGGTTCTTCTCGCCTGGATCCCGGACTAAATCCGGGATGACGTGCGGGGTGAGGTGAGGCGTTTGGGGGTGGTTTTTGACAAA
>NZ_CAKZPW010000098.1:0-6960 GCF_937139385.1 uncultured Maritalea sp.
CTCACGCGTGGTGGGCCGGACATTCCGGGCACCATCATCCCGGCAGGCTCCACTGACTTGCTCGGCTCGTTCACCTTCCGCATCGCGTTCCAGAATTCTGGGCAAGATTTTGGCTTGGCCGGCGCCATTTCGACGCTGATCTTTATCATCACCGGCATCATCGCCTTTGTGAATTACCGGGCCATGCAAAAACTGGCTGCCAAAAGGAGTGCACGCTCATGATGGTTGAAAACAAACGATCGCTGTTTTGGCGCAAGGTTGCGGCACACACATTTCTGATCTGTTTTATTGCGTTGATTTTGTTCCCATTTTTGATGGTCTTGTCGATTTCCTTTCGCGAAGGGAATTTTTCGACGGGCAGCATTTTCCCCGAACGACCAACGCTTGAACATTGGGCTTTGGCGCTTGGGTTTGAATATACACGGGCCGATGGCACCGTTATTTTGCCGCCATATCCGGTTTTGCTGTGGCTGTGGAATTCGGTCAAAATCTCCATCATTGCCTCTGTCGGCATCTTGGTATTGTCGACCACTTCTGCTTTTGCGTTTGCGCGGATGCAGTTTAAGGGCCGGGTTGGCTTGCTCGACACCTTGCTGATCGTTCAAATGTTTCCAGCGGCTCTAACGGTTATCGCCGCCTATGCGATTTTTGATGCCTTGGGCCGTGTGGTGCCTTGGCTCGGGATCGATAGCCACCCGGCGTTGATCTTGTCCTATCTATCTGCAATCACACTACATATTTGGACTATCAAAGGCTATTTTGATAGCGTTGACCCGGCGCTGGACAAAGCCGCAATGATTGATGGGGCCACCCCTTGGCAGGCGTTCCGTTTTATCTTTTTGCCTCTGTCCGTGCCGATTTTGGCCGTGGTTTTTGTGTTGTCCTTTATCTTTTTAATCAATGAATATCCAGTCGCTTCTGTATTGTTGCGCAATACCGATCAGATGACATTGGCGGTTGGTGCGCGGCAATATTTGTATGAACAGAAGTATCTCTGGGGCGATTTCGCCGCTGCGGCTGTGCTGTCTGGTTTGCCTATTACCGTTATCTTTTTGTTTGCACAGCGCTTCTTGGTGTCAGACCTTGGTGATGGCGCTGTAAAAGGATGACGAAGTCATAATTGCAATGTAATCTCCGAGCGGAAACGGGAGGGATTATGTCAAACACAAGCAAGCGGAATGGCCTTGGTACGCGACGCAGTTTTTTGAAGAAGTCAGTTGCAACTGGCCTTGGGGTTGGGGCTGTAGCTTTGACAAAGGGCGCTTTCGCGAGTGAGAAAACCGACTTTGATGTCATAATTGTTGGTGCAGGTATCGCCGGGCTAACCGCTGCCAAACTGTTGGTGGGCTGGGGCTATGAAGTTGGCGTATTGGAAGCGGATCGTGAAATCGGCGGACGGATTAAAACGGACAATTCGTTGGGGGCCGCATTCGACCTGGGTGCTGCTTGGGTTCACGGCCCAGATGGTAATCCAATTTCAAAACTTGCACAGAGTGTTGAGGCCAATACATATCTGACAGATGACGACAGCTATAGAGTTTTTGATGCATCAGGTAGCGTTGTGCCAAAAGCGAAAATCACTCGTTATTACAAAGATTTGCAAGAGATTTTTGGTCGCGTAGATGCTGCGTTCGACAATGATCAGCCGCTAATCGACGCCCTTAAAAAGGTGTCGCCTGGCATTGAAAAAGACGAAGTGTTGCAGTGGATGCTTTCTGCCTATACGGAGTTTGATACTGGCGGTCCATTGGACAAATTGTCGGCATATTACTTTGATGAAGACGAAGCTTTTGATGGTGAAGACGTTGTTTTTTCAAAGGGTTATGCGCCCATATTGAAACCTTTAGCCGCCGGACTAGATGTGCGGTTAAACGCTCAAGTGGACAGAATAGAATATGAAAAGGGAGAGGGTGCCTACGTCTATGTCGGCGATCAACGATTTGAATCGTCTTTTGTTATTTGCACCGTTCCACTGGGTATTCTGCAACAAGAGAAAATTGAATTTGAACCCGCTTTGCCTAAGAAATTGCGGAGTTCGATCGGCAAAATTGGTATGGGGAATGTGACCAAACTCGCCTTAAAGTTTGACGCGGCGTTTTGGCCCGAGGACATACAATATTTTGGGTTGATGAATGAAAAAAGAGGGCGTTGGAATTACTTCTTAAACTACCGTACTTTTTCCAGTCAAAACATATTGGTCGGGTTTTGTTTTGGCGATTATGCCAAGCAAGTTGAAGGACTTGACGACACTGATATGCTGGCAGATTGCATGGATGCGGTGCGCACCATGTTTGGCGATCAAGCGCCTGAACCAACAAAGATTTTACCAACAAGATGGTCGAAAAACCCGTTCAGCGGTGGTGCTTACTCCTATTCAAAAGTCGGGGTGAAACCGGCAGATTTTGACGGGCTGGGTACACCGATCGAAGACGTTATTTTGCTAGCGGGTGAACACACAACGTTTAAGCATCACGCAACAACGCATGGCGCATATTTGAGTGGCATTCGTGCGGCACAATTGATCGAAGAGAAATTAGCTTGAGGGCAAGTCTTTGGCTGGCGTGACCGGGGATAAATTGGGTGAAATGTGCCTGTTTGTGCCGGGTCTGTCCCAACTTGTTTCATGATTGTGCCAAGACAGTGCCATAGTGTTGCAGTGTTAGTGATCTGTATGGTGTTTATTCGCTGTTTCAAGTCAAAGCGGCTCGCGGGGTGAGGTGAGTTTTCTTGGCTTGTCTCTGGACCAAACCAATTCTGTGTGTTTTGATTTTGAGGAACCTTGGATCACATGAGCCGTTAGGGGAGGAAACACATGGCATTTCCGACAGCGACCGAACAATATATGCTGGAGCTTATCAACAAAGCTCGGAGCGACCCGAATGCAGAAGCGGCGCGCTTGGGTATTGACCTCAACAAGGATTTGACCCCCGGAACGATCAACGGAAATGCGAAAGCACCTTTGGCATTTAGTACGTTTTTGAATGTCTCTGCTGACAAGCATTCAGTATCGATGATCAACGACAATTACTTTAGTCACACAGGAAGCGACGGAACCTCACCCACCAACCGGATGTTTGCTGCAGGGTGGACCAGCTCGAACGGTGGATACAGTACTGGTGAGAATATTGCCGGGGCGTTCGGTTCGATTTACGGATATAACGCTTTCACAATGGGTGTTCATCATGACGGACTTTTCAAGTCGTCGGGCCACCGTAAAAATCTGATGTCCGAAACATTTTCTGAAATTGGCATTGGTCAATTTGTTGGCGCCTATAGTGATGTGCAATTCGGTACACTCACCACATCAATGGTCACACAAAACTTTGCTCATGGCGGGCGCACGTTTTTAACCGGCGTGGTGATCAATGATGCGGATGGCGACAATTTTTATGACATTGGCGAAGGACAAGGGGCGGTTAGCATAAAGGCGGTGGGCGCCAACGGCACTTTTTCGACCATGACCTGGGATGCGGGTGGCTACAGTCTGCAGGTGCAAGCAGGCACTTACGAACTTGAGTTTAGCGGCGGTGGTTTAAACGGTACCATCAAAAAAACAGTGACCGTGGGCGCGGCTAATGTGAAAGTTGATGCGCGTACCGCCGAAGCAGTTGTTGATGGCAATAAAACCATCAACGGAAATGCAAGTTCTGAAGTGCTTTTGGGGGGTGAGGGGAACGATACCATCACCGGTGCTGGTGGCAACGACACAATTAATGGTGGTGCTGGTGTGGACACGGCCAAATATGCCGGTGCAGCGACGCAATTCTCTTTAACAATAACCAAAGGTGCGGCGACCACAGTGCAGGACCGTAAAGGCACTGAAGGTGTGGACAGCCTGACAGGTATTGAGAATATTGATTTTTTGACGGGCACCAAAGACGTCAATTTGGATGCGCTTGATGGGGTGGTCAATGTTTCCGCTGCGGATCTGACCGTTTTCATTGAGATGTATATTGCCTATTTCAACCGCGCACCGGATGCTGAAGGTCTGTTCTATTGGGGAACCCGTTTGAGCGAGGGTATGCAGCTGAGCCAAATTGCCAAAAGCTTTTTTGTTCAACCTGAAACGGTGGCGCTTTATCCTGATCCAAATGATACGACTGGGTTTGTGACTGCGGTTTACAACAATTTCCTTGGCCGTGCGCCAGACACCTCAGGGTTTAACTATTGGGTGAGTGAACTGAATTCGGGTTCTGTTTCTCGCGATGTCTTTATGCTGGCGATTATTAATGGCGCCAAAGCTGCAACGGGCAACCCAAATGATGTTGATTACATCACAGGCAAGGCCAAGATTGGCACTTATTTCTCCGTAATCAAAGGGATGGGCGACAAAGGCAACGCTAAATCTGCCATGGCTTTGTACGATGGCAGTGATGCAGGACTAGCTGCGGCGAAAAACGCTGTGGACGCTCAATATACAGCTGCGCTTGACCCGAATAGCGGTGAGCTTCTGATCAATCTTGTTGGCGTTATGGACGATCCGTTTACAATTTAAGAGAGTACGCCGCCCTGTGGGGCGGCGCTTCTGATTTCATTGGGTTTTAACCAGCTGCTCTATGCCAGCCGATCAACCTCGGCGGCCACGTCTTCGTGGAACTGTTTGTTGATCGTGCGGCCAACATAGGCGAACAGGATGCCGCCTAAGCCGATAAAGCCGATTAACAGGCCGATCAGCCAACCAATGAAGGGGATGAGCCCCAGGATGAAGGCAAGGATGATGCCGGCGACCATGGCAATGGCGCGTTTGGCCAATGTGTCACCTTCAAAGCCAAAGGCTTCAAGCACCCTTGCGGCAAGGAACCATGCACCTGCGATATAGCCCAAAAACACAGACACGATCATCATAACAATAGCGACTGGGATCAGTGGGATTCCGATGAGGGTTACGCCCAAAACTGGAATGAGACCGATGAACATGGCTACGCCCAACATGCCAAAGAAGATGGATTTGAACGGTTTGGCGATGGCCACTTCATAAGCGATTTGGCTGCGTTTGGGAAATAGTGCCAACCAGATTATGCCAACGATGGGCAAGATCAACAGCAACAGCATGGCAGACACCCATGCGATCAGCAAGCCTTGGGTGGTTTGTTTGGCCACATCGCCCATACCGGACACCATTTCTGGCTGGGTGATTTTTTCAATGGTGACCCGGTCGGCCGAAGCGACAGAGGCGGGCACTTTGATGTCGTCTCGTGTGGAGCGAATGGTTAGGGCGCCATCAACTTTCGCCCCCTCGCCAAAACTTATCCGGTCACCAGAAAAGCTGACGTCGCCTTTAACATTTGCATTGAGGTCAAAACGTGCAGCGCCGATCAAAACCGAACCTAAAACGGGGGCATTGATGGTCACGTCCGCGCCCGCTGCGCGCACATTACCGCCCACTTCACCGTCAATCCGAACGCTTGAGCCGGACGAGGTAACGTCTTTGGCCGTTGCGCCATTGATGCGAACCATATTGCCAAAGGCATAGGTGTTGCCCATGACGTCGCCATCCACGATAACTTCAAAGCCTGCGGCATGCACATCGCCGTTTACGGTGGCGCTAACGGTGGGTTTGTAGCCTGTGGCAAAAACATCATTGGCTACAGTATTTGTAATTTCGGGGCTTTCAGCGCCGATATAAATATCACCGCCGAAATCTAGTCGTTCTTCTTTGGATTCTTGGGCAAGTATTGGGGTGATCAATATTGCCAGAAATGCCAGTATTAAGGAGGTAAATCGCATGATCGTCTTCCCTGTTTTTTAAAGAGTGCAAATTTAAGACTAATCATGGTGCGGCCAAGCGCCTTGATCAAGATCAGGATGGTAAATAAATCCCTAATTGATGTCTTGTACTTTAGGTTATCAGTTGCATCATCAAAGCAATTGCTGGTTTCGCCAAAGGTTGAAAAGCTGTAACAAGCATAGCAGAACGATAAGCATCAACCTTCCGCGGGAACATTTCCAATGCGCATGAATCTGAAGTTTCTTTCCGTGAAGGAAGTCCCACGGCTTTTTTGGAGTGCGCCCAAAGCCCTAACGTTTCGGCCGCCAGCCATTTCTTTGGCTTTTTTGGCTTTATCGATAGTGCTCATAGCATCCTGAAGAGCTTTGCGCATACTGATGTTGGCTTCTTCTTGTTTCTGCCCAAGCTGTTTGACAATTAGCATACGGCGCTCTTCAGTGAGTGCAGGTATCTGAATGCGGATGATCCGTCCATCATCTGCTGGATTAAGCCCAAGAGACTCGTCTGCCCTGATCGCTGAACTAATAGCTGCAATATTGTTCACATCAAATGGAGATATCTGGATCAGTTGTGGTTCTGGCGTGGTAACAGTAGCCAGCTGATTAAGCGGCATCTGGCTTTCGTACACTTCAGCAGTCACACCATCAACCATACTCGGATGTGCCCGACCAGTCCGCAGTTTGTTTCGTTCTGCACTAAACCGCTCTTTGGCCGCTTCTAAATTCGTTTCCAACTCTGCTATAACTTCTTTATCCATAGTTCCTCCAGATTAGTACTATGTCTCTAGTATACAACGAACCACTTCATACCTTCGCAAAAGGATTAGTTACTTTGAGTCCCGAAAACTTCGCGAAGTCCTTAACATTGTCAGTTGCAATGGTGTGTACGTCGTTCGATAATGCGGTGGCAGCTAAATATGCATCGAAGACTCTGTTACCGTCCAACTTATGTACTGTGCTAAATTCCTGCAGCAAGCTGAATGTCAAACTGTTCGGCAGTATCATCTGAGAATCGCCGCAAAGCAAGTTGAGTGACCTAAGGGCCGAGCCGACTGGCATTGGGTGAGAATACTTCGCGTGCGTAAGTATTCGAAACGCTTCAAGTATGTTCTGGTGCGCGATGACAGGTGTATCGCGCAATTCACGAAGAAATGTTTTCGCCTCAGAATGCTTCGGGCTGGAAGTGTTGATAGCGTAAATGAGTATATTCGAATCTATGAGTACGGTCATATA
>NZ_CAKZPW010000099.1:0-4331 GCF_937139385.1 uncultured Maritalea sp.
TGCCTTATCACCGTTGGTATGCCAATAGGCAAAAGTATAGGAGCGCTCAATCCATCTAATTGAGAGCCGGTTCGCTTGGCACCCAACAACCCATTGTATCACGTATTAATTGCCCCACTTCCATGCTTGGAACAGCCCCCCTGTATCCCCAAGGTTGCGTTCGCGTAGCCCAGTCTCAGCCGTTATTGAATGTTCATGCAAGTTGGGCGTTTGCTCCGCACGCTTTAAAAACGCTTGGTGCAAGTGTTGTGCTTGTTGTGCTTATGGCAATTGCTGCGCCGCTAATTGCGCCGTTTGATCCCGTATTTGACGCCGATCTGATGAACTCTGAACTGCCACCAGGCGGCGAGTTTTTATTTGGTACCGACACGAATGGTCGAGACGTGTTGTCTCGGGTCATCCATGGTGCTCGAATTTCACTCAGCGTCGGTCTTGTCACGCAGATTCTCAACACCATAATCGGCGTAAGTCTTGGATTAGTTGCAGGTTATATGGGGCGGTTTTGGGATGACCTGATCATGGGGCTGACCAACATAATGTTGTCGATCCCCGTAATTGTTTTCGCTCTCGCCATCATGGCCGCGTTGGGGCCGGGTTTGATCAACCTATTTATCGCATTGGGGTTGACCAACTGGGCATATACTTGCCGCATTACCAGGGCGCAGGTGCTTTCAGACAAAAAGAAAGACTATGTCAAAGCCGCTAAATCCCTGGGCTATAGCCGTGCCAGCATAATGTTTACGCAGATCATGCCGAATATTTTGGGGCCAGTTCTTGTAATTGCGACGTTGGGCTCTGCTGAAGCCATTTTGCTCGAAGCAGCGCTTTCCTTTCTAGGACTTGGCGCTCAGCCGCCAACACCGAGCTGGGGAGGTATGCTTTCATCAGCACGGGACCTGCTGTTCGTTGCGCCTTGGTTGTCGATTTTCCCCGGCATTGCGATCTTTGTCACAGTGCTTGGATTTAACATGCTTGGAGATGGCTTGCGTGATTTGCTTGACCCAAAAAGCGTTGGTGCGACCAAGTTGGGTGGGGTTAGATGATGAAATCTAATATTCCCAATTCGACCGATTTAACCTGTGCGCTCAAGGTTGTCGACTTGCACGTAGATTTTGCAACTGCAGGTGGCGTCCTTCCGGCGGTGCGGGGAGTTTCGTTTGAACTTGAGCAAGGAGAGACCCTTGCCATTGTTGGTGAATCTGGTTCGGGCAAAAGTGTGACTGCACTTTCAATTATGCAATTGATCGCAAAACGAACCGGTCGCATCTCATCAGGTGAGATTGTTTTTGATGGGCAAGATTTGTTGAAGCTTGATGAGCACAAGTTGCGGGAAATGCGGGGAAATGCGATCTCCATGATTTTTCAAGAACCCATGAGTTCGTTGAACCCGCTTATGAAGGTTGGCCATCAAGTTGGCGAGGTCTTTAGGCGACACCTAAAAGTTGATCGAGCAGAGGCGAAGCGCCTTTCGATTGAAATGCTGCGAAAAGTTGGGCTCTCAGCGCCGGAACGGCGCTATAATGAATTCCCGCATCAAATCTCTGGCGGCATGCGGCAACGTGTAATGATTGCCATTGCTTTGGCGTGTCGGCCCCAATTGCTCATCGCAGACGAGCCTACGACAGCGTTGGACGTTACCATTCAAGGTCAGATCCTTGATCTCATTCAAGGCCTAAAAAACGAAAACGAGATGTCGGTGGTCATAATCACCCATGATCTGGGCGTTGTGGCTGAGATTGTTGATTATGTGGTGGTCATGTACGCGGGGCAAGTTGTTGAAACTGGTTATGCGCGCGAAATATTTGAGCAACCGCGACATCCCTACACAAAGGCACTCATTAACGCTGTGCCAAAACTGGGGCTACGCACAAGGACCAAGCAGCGCACTCGTTTGGAAGAAATAGTTGGCACAGTGCCAAATCTGCTGGCTTTGCCAGCGGGCTGTGCGTTTTGCGAACGTTGTGATTATGCGCAAGAAATCTGCTCAACGTTGGCGCCCTCGATGGAAGTTGTTGGGGCACGACGCTCGGTTCGTTGTCACTTTGATTTGACTAAAAAGGATCGTCACCATGAGCGCTGAAAACAGAGAGGCACCTTTGTTAGAAGTGTCGGATTTGAAGGTGCATTTTGGTGTGGCAAGCGCTCCCGTTAAAGCGGTGGATGGCGTGAGCTTTTCCATTGGGCGTGGTGAAACGCTGGGGCTAGTTGGCGAAAGTGGATGTGGCAAAACCACCACTGGTATGGCCATTGTCAATTTGGTTAAGTCTACCGGTGGTTCAATCTTGTTTGAGGGGCGCGAAATCACCAGCATTGATCATTTGTCGCGCGCAGAGCAACTGCAGCTGCGCTCGCAGATCCAAATTGTATTTCAGGACCCATTTTCGTCGCTCAACCCACGCATGAGCCTGTTCCAAACACTTGATCAACCGCTCAAGATTCATGGCATGGCGCCACAAGATCGACGTGAGCGAGTTGATATGCTTTTAGACAGAGTAGGGCTTAACCCCGCACACGCTAGCCGATATGCGCATGAGTTTTCAGGTGGACAAAGGCAACGCATCGGAATCGCTCGCGCACTGGCGTTGAACCCCAAGCTCATCATTTGCGATGAGGCTGTTTCAGCATTGGATGTATCGATCCAAGCGCAAATCATAAACCTCCTGATCGATTTACAGGAAGAATTTGGCCTATCGTATTTGTTCATTTCCCACGACTTGGCAGTTGTCGAACACCTGGCGGATCGGGTCGCCGTTATGTATTTGGGCAAGATCATTGAGGCGGCGAGATATGATGAAGTCTTCAGTGCGCCCAAGCACCCATATACGCGAGCGCTATTGTCGTCGATCCCGGTTCCTGATCCCAAGGGACGGGGAGAAGAACGCCAGACAATCAAAGGTGAGATGCCAAGTCCGTTTGCGCCTCCGTCTGGTTGCCACTTTCATCCCCGATGTCCTGTCGTCATGGCGCAATGCAAAATTGAAAGGCCCTCGCTCGAGTTCGTTGACAATGAGCATCAAGTCTCTTGCCACTTGTCGACAAAACAAGCTGGCACTTCACTTGATACACCCAAAAAAGGCGAGTTGGTATGACGCGCGTTTCAATTGGTTTTGTCGGCTGCGGTCATCTTGCACAATATATGATTGAGGGGCTGCTGACCGCAAAAGCCCCTTATGATATCCACCTTTTCAATCGCACTCATGAAAAGGCCATTGCCTTCGCAGAAAAGCGTTCGGGCTTGTGTGTGCACGATGAAGTGCAATCGCTCGTCGATGCCTCTTCAATCATTGTGGTTGCGACGCGGCCCGCAGACGTTGGCGCAGCACTTGCTGCTTGTGATTTCAGCCAAGGGCAGACCGTTTTGAGTGTGGCTGCCGGGGTAGGGCTTGCCGATCTGCAAAAATGGAGTGCGCCTGCAATTGCGGTGCGCAGCTTGCCGTTAGCCTGTGTGAAGCACAATTTAAGTCCCACAGCGCTATTTCCAGCAAACGAAAAGGCTGAACGTTTGTTGTCCTTTTTAGGGCAAGTCCATGTTTTGCCAAGCGAAGATCAGTTTGGTGCCATTTCAGCCCTTACAGGTGCCTTTTTTGCATGGCTCATTCCATTGCTTGACCACGCGAGCAAGTGGGGTGTTGTGGCGGGGCTTGAGCCTGAGCAAGCGCGCGCGTTTGCGGTGGAGACTATGTTTGGCGCAGCTCACATGGCCGCGCAGGAAACCGACAAGTCTTTGGAAGATATTTGGACGTCGTTGGCGACGCCTGGCGGTATCTCCGAACAAGGACAAACTATTATCGAAAAGCGCGGCGGCCTTTCAGCCTACGGACACGCACTTGATGCCATTCGAGAGCGAATGGAAAAGGCCGGGCAGGGTAAGAAATCATGATGGCAACTGAGCAGTTTTTACACAAGATTGAAACGATCAAATCAAGCGCATTGCCGGCCATGGGCGTCTTATTTGAACAAAGCGCTCAGATAGCCGATGGCTTGCGCCTAGGCCGTACCGCGGCAATGGATGTTTGGGATGTAAGCTCCGAGTTGGAGTTTAAACAGGCGTGCATGAAGCAAAACAAAATCACCTATCACGCCCATATTGGCATGGGCAGCTGGCAGTTGACAGAGGACGCTCTCGGCTTTGTTGATCGTGAATTGAAATCAAGGGGATTTGCTGTTCATCGAGCGGGACTTTGTCTTGATCGTCGCATGGCTTTGCCTGAGAAGCTGCGCCTTGGTGCCGCTGCTGAAACGGGCCCAATGTTGGAAAGCCACGCAGATTGGCAACGGATTGGTCAGAACACGCCTATCCAGCCCCACATGGGTGATTTCATGATCGGCTT
>NZ_CAKZPW010000100.1:0-3348 GCF_937139385.1 uncultured Maritalea sp.
CCTAAAGCTGAATTTATGTTCGCAACCATTGAGGGCGCGATGGTTTTGGCGCGGGCGCAAAAAAGCACTTTGCCGATTGAGAGGGCTGCAACCCAACTCAATTCCCTATTCGCGTAAAAGGAGTATCACATGCGCATTCTAAAAATTACCGGCTCAGTTTTGGCGGTCCTACTGATCAGCTTATTGGCGTTTTTCACCTATCAGTTTTGGCCACGCACGGTGGAAACATTGGCAGATATAAACGCAAAAGTGCCCGCACCCACAACCTCAACCGGGGTTAGAATTTCTGCCTTTTCCACTGGCTATAATAAAAGTCCAGAAGCGGTGATCTACAGCGGTGGCAATATTTTTGAGCCCCATAAGAGCGTTTATTCGGGTTTCATCATCGAGCATCCAAAAGCAACGATTTTGCTTGAAGGTGGCGTGGGTGAAAATATTGGGGCAGAACATGCAGCCAACTTCAATGCGTTTGAGCGCCAATTGTTTGCCTATACCAAAACGCAAACCGCAAGAGAGCGGATGATTGGGGCAAATTATGATCCAAGCAAAATCGACAGGGTTTTGTTGACCCATTTGCATTGGGACCATGGGGCGGTTATTCCAGCTTTTGATGGCGTACCGATTATGACCACCAATGCAGAATTGGCCTTTGCGCGCGCTGAAGCCCCCACCAATTTTTCGATTTTTGAAGAGCATTTAAACCGCGAAAACACCAATTGGCAGCCATTTGATCTTAGCGATGCGCCCTATGGCCCATTCAAGCAAAGCTTTGACATGTTTTTGGATGGAAGCATTGTGGCGGTGCCCCTTGGCGGCCACACCAATGGCAGCATCGGTGTTTTCGTCACCACCGATCAGGGCCAGCGCTATTTCTTTATCGGCGATGCCAGCTGGTCGCTGGATGCGGTTAAAAATGCCAACCCCAAAATTCCGCTGGTGCAGGGCTTAGTAGACCACGATAAAGCACAAACTGAATTGACTTTGGCGCTGTTGCACGAGGTCTATAAGGACAATCCAGAAATTCAATTTGTGCCCACCCACGATGGCCCCATTGTGGACCTATTGGCGCAATTCCCTAAGTTTGAATAAATGGCTGGTCCCGGGGTCAAATCCGGGACGGCCCCACTTTCGTTTACGTCCCCTGGCAAATTTTGCGCCGTTCCCCGGACTTGATCCGGGGGGCATTTTTAGACCCACGCAAAGTGCCGCCATGCTCAATTGAGCACCACGGTTGAACTTTTCTTGCAGCATGCGAGGTCTTTATCGTCTCGTTTTGCGCTAGAAATAGAATGAAGAGACCATAAGGACCTCGCATGTGGTGATGTGCGTTGCTTGAGGCAAACTACCCCGGGGTGCTTACCCTTCTATCCCCTTTGCCTGCGCTCCACCCATATTGCTTTGGGCCCTTGCCCAATGGATGATTTTGGGGTTCACGCCCCAAAAAGGCGGTTAAACAATACCCGCCAAGCGGCCTACAGGTGCCATTGGTGTCTGACTGGACAGATGCTTCAAAAACGCGTGTGCCGCAACCGTCGCCACGACCCACCACCATCTTCCGACAGGATCACCCCAGTAAAAACCACTTAAGGACCACCCGGCCACCCCCTGCTCGTCAGCAAGCTGCGTGGCTAAACGAAAGACGGTGGCAGTATGGCATGGTGTTTTGGGGCGGGGATAAATACTTTTCGCGTAGATCACAATGAACCTCGAAAGCGGCATCCAAGCGAAGAAAGGGCACAAGGGAAGACTGTTGCAGCACGCAAACCGTGCACCCCACCCTTAATCCCTCCCCATCAAGGGGAGGGAAACTTGGCCCCGGATCAAGTCCGGGGCGGTGCGAGGGGGAACGGTCAGGGTGACAAATTGCACCGTCCCGCACAACCAAGTGGCGTTCGCGCCACGCGGGCAGATGCGGGACCAATGGAACTTAGGGCAACCGATGTGTTTTGCCGTAAACGGCGCGCACGCCGGAGATATCGCGCCGCAACCAACAATGCCCAAAAGTGAAATCTGTACGTACCAGATGCAACCCACCTCCGTCATCCTCGGGTCAAGCCCGAGGATGACGAGAGGTGCGAAGACGGGGTTCTCTATTTCAAATCCATCTTTATTGTTTTCATAGTCCGGTCCGTTTCGGATAGGATTTTTAGAATACGCTGGTAGTGGCGCACGTCATCAAGATTTAGCGCGCGACCTTTGCGGTCTTTGAGCCATTTTTGAGCTGGTTGATAACCACCAATGTAAAAGCTCCATGAGATTTCGGGGGCCGCATCAAAATACTGGTCCTTGTTGATCCAAACTTTGCCCTCGGCAAAGGTAGGTTTGTCGACCACATTATCACCCTCGCCCAAATAGGGGTAAGGCGTGTCGCCAATGGCAGCGGGCTCCATCAAGTGCAGTTTGCGCAGCGCTTCGCCTTTGGCAGAGACTTCCCAAAATTCATCTGGCGTCGAAGGCCACGGAATGCGCGGAAAGTCGATCTTTAGGAACTCCGCATATGTGTCGCGATAGGCAGGGCAATGCAGCACACCATAGATGTAATCAAATGTCTGCACTTCGTCAGGGACGCCATGTGTTGGATGCTTGGCGAGTTTTTGAAGTTTTTTCCAGAGTTTAGTGTCGAAGTTGACGCGGCGGGATTGATCGAGGTCTTGTTCATCTGGGTGGAGGTAGAGGGGACAGCAAATATTCACTTCTTTCATACTTAGCGAATGATGTGTGATCAGTTTGTCAAAAACCAAGCAGTCAGCAAAACTTCGTGCGCCCTCAATGGTTCTAGTGAATCCGAAGGCAATACTCTGACCATCCCGCATATGACGCATAACCTCGTTACGAGGGTAACACATAAAACCACGAGACTTACCTGTGTAGTATGTCCAACGAGTATCAAATGGTCGGTAGGATATCCGCACTAGTCTCTCGGGCGAAAGCGTGCGGTTAAGATCGTCCTGCGCCCAAGCGACTTTCCAGTCTCGGACATCTTTACCTAACTTGTATTTTTCCCTCGCTGTTTCCACTGCCATTGCAGAGAAATCGTTTATCCGTTTCCAAAGACGCTCTTTGTCGTCGTCAATGGCAAGGCCGTCACGTGCAGTCACGATGCCAACAGAGTTGACAGGTAGGAAGCTATTAACAGCAAAGCCTTTTTCGTAGGCTGCTTGAGTCGCAAAGTCTCGCCGCACTAGTGGATGTTGTGGCGCAGGACTCTCAAGCTTTTGAAAAACCTGAGATGCCAATTCCGCGTTCCCGAGTGTCTCATATTTCATCGCTCGGGCACCCCATAAATCTCCATGCATAACCTCGGCTAGACCATTGCCACCATCCTTCTTCTTGACCACAATGATAATT